>CAJWBT010000342.1 GCA_913020235.1 uncultured Chloroflexota bacterium | reverse complement strand
TCACCGTCGCCGAAGCCAGGACCATGTTCAACTCCAGCCGCAAGTACGTGCTGCCTCTGCTGGAATACCTGGACCAGCAGCACATCACCCGTCGCGTCGGCGACGAGCGCGTGCTGAGGTAGACCGCCATGCCCTTGGACCTGGGTGAGACTCTCCATCAGCTAGACCGGGTGGCCCAGGGCTTGGGTCAGACCCGGGAGGACCGGGAAGCCAGGTTGACCACCCTGCTGGAGGCCGCCCAGGGGGTTGACGACGCCGAGGCCGTCGAAATCACCCGCGCCGCCTCCGACCGGCCATTCTTGGCCGCCCTGGTGGAGGACCGTCTGGTGGGCAGCTACGCTCCGCCCTCTCCGCCGACGGACTGGTCGGTGGCGGCGGTGGACGGCTCCCACATCGACGTTGACCGGCACCTCCCGGTGAGCTGCCACCTGATCAACCTGGGCGGGTGTGTTCTGACCTACGGCGGCAGTCCCGAGGCCAGCTTCTTCAGCCGTCCCCAACTCGGGGCCGGCCCGTCGGAACTCTACCTCACCGACCCCGGCAATCCCGCCCAGGAAGAGGCCGTAACCGGCCAGCTTCTCGGGCTGGTGAGGACGGTGCGGGAGCTGGAGCGGCTGGCCGAGGTGGTCGCCGAGTGCCCCCCCGATCCGCCGACCCTGGCGTTGGTCGACGGCTCTCTGGTGCTATGGGGACTGTCCGGCCAGGGATACCGGCCCTTCGTGCGGGAGGTGATTATTCGAGACCGGCTGATACCGGCGCTGGAGCGGCTGCGGGACCTGGCCGAACACCGTCCGGTCACCCTGGCCGCCTACGTTTCCCTGCCCCGCAGCACCGAGGTGGTCAACGCCGCCCGGTGTTGCCTCTGCCCCCATGACCTGGGTGTGTGCCGCCAGTCCTGCGGGAACCGGCGCTCCGTTCGCCCCCCCTGCGACCTGGCCGGCGGCTTTCTGGACCGGGACCTGTTCCAGCGGTTGCTCCCCCCTGGCTGGCGTTCCCCCATCTACCGGACCAACTCCTCGGTCCCCCGGGAAAATTACGGAGAGGGGCAGCAGGTCTATTTTTACTACCTGCACGGCGGCGAGGAGATAGCCAGGGTAGAGGTCCCCCGGTGGGTCGCGCTGGACGAGACACTGTTGTCACTGGGTCACAGCCTGATCCTGGACCAGTGCCGCCGGGGCCAGGGGTACCCGGTAGCGATCTCCGAGGCCCACGAGCAGGCCGTGGTCCGCACCTCCGACCGCCGTCTCTTCAAGGAGATGCTGACCGAGGTACTGGAACGCCAGGGGCTACCCGCCTACACCTCGGAAAAAGAGCGCTCCAAACGGACGCCGTGGGTGTGAGGGGCGGGAGTTGCTCATCAGGCCCGAGGTTACCGGACACCAGCACAGGTGGGCGCCCCGGATTCAGCGGAATCACCGAGACAACCATTCTAGAATGCGGCTGGCCACCCGGACGAGCAGCGGTAGATTGTGGCGGGACAGCGGGACTCTAGCCTGATTATTCCCAAATCCTGTCCAATTCACCGGGTCCAACGCAGGGTTCACCCAAGGGGTTCCACACCTCTGATTTCTCGGCTCTCGAACTGTCTCAACGTTGCGGGCTGCCAACAATCATCCCCGGCCCTGAGGAACACCGTCTGCGATGAATCGTCAAATCAGAGTGACCTACATTATTTCAGGAGAACAGGTGCCGTCTCAGTCGCCAGATGGTTCTCCTTCCTAACGCCACAGCGCCAAGAGGGGATTGATTGTGGGTTCGGCCATCATACTTCCACAATGGCCACGGATTGTGATATATTCTGTCAGCCATATCGATCACCGGAAGGATTCTGAGATGCGTAGCCGAATCAGCGGAAACCTCGGATGCTGTTGTACTTGTTGTACTTCTAGGGTGAGGTCTTTCGCCTGTAAGTGAACGTCCATCGGAATCCAGGCTGAACAGACCAGAACCCTCAGTGACAGCACTGGGGGTTCTGGTCTTTATGAGCAATTTTAGGAGGAATAACCATGAGAATAGCTGATGATATCACTGGTCTGATCGGTGGGACACCGTTGGTAAGATTGAACCGCATACTGGATGGAGCAACGGCCACCGTAGCGGCCAAGCTTGAATCGTTCAACCCTTTAAGCAGCGTTAAAGATAGGATCGGCCTGTCGATGATCGCAGCGGCGGAAGAAGCCGGTCTAATTGGGCCAAACACGGTCATTGTTGAGCCGACGAGTGGCAATACCGGGATTGGGTTGGCCTTTGTGTGTGCCGCCAAGGGGTACCGGTTGCTTCTAACTATGCCGGAGACAATGACCGAGGAAAGGAGGCAACTCCTGGCTGCTTTTGGCTGCGACCTAGTTCTGACTCCGGGAAGTGAGGGAATGAAAGGGGCTATCAGCAAGGCTGAGCAAATAGTACAAGAAGACCCAAACGCATTCATGCCACAGCAGTTCATGAATCCGGCGAACCCCGAGGTTCACCGGCGTACAACGGCAGAGGAGATTTGGAACGACACGGATGGCCAGGTGGATATCCTTGTGTCAGGAGTGGGTACCGGCGGGACGATTACCGGAGTGGCTGAGGTGTTGAAGCCGCGAAAACCAAGCTTCAAAGCGATTGCAGTCGAGCCGGTGGCTTCGCCGGTGCTTTCCGGTGGAAGTCCCGGGCCACACAAAATACAAGGAATTGGAGCCGGGTTTGTTCCACAGGTTCTCCGCACAGACCTGGTCGACGAGATTGTCCAGGTAACTAACGAAGATGCCGCATTGACGGCCAAGAGGCTCGCCAGAGAAGAAGGGATATTGGCGGGCATATCTTCAGGCGCCGCAATCTGGGCTGCCGTACAGGTGGCCAAGCGACCGGAGAATGCCGGCAAGCTTATTGTGGTGGTCGCGCCCGATACCGGAGAGCGTTATCTATCCACGGGACTTTTTGCGTAATCCAAACGTGAGTCTCCAACGAGTCTGAAGCTTCGCAATAGCAGTAAACCTCAATTAGGACAGACCTGTGATGTTTGGAAGACTGAAAGAAGATATAGCAACTGTCTTCAAGATGGACCCTGCCGCGCGAACCAAACTTGAGATAGTTTTCTGCTATCCG
>CAJWBT010000341.1 GCA_913020235.1 uncultured Chloroflexota bacterium | reverse complement strand
TTCCTGATTGAAGGCGACAGGCGGTACAGTTTTCAAGCGCCACATCTCAGCGCTCGACCGCCTTGGTGGTACATTATCTCTCCGCCCTTTACATCCTAGCCAGGGCGCCGCCGGGCGTCAACCCGTCGGGTGGCGTGGCCGAACAGGCACGCAACGTTGACGCATATCGTGCTCAAGGGATAGAATCCAGACGCCTCAGCGCAACATGAGAGACGAACACCAGGGAAGAAGCGGCGGGGCGACACATACCGAGCTGAGCATCCGCCCAATCCCCGATTGCATCGGGGCGCCTCGCCACTTCGAAGCAGCCCGGCACCCGTCACCCTGGGTCCACCTGCGCGGCGGCTTCGCCCGCCTCGGCCACGTCCAGAATGACGCCCCGGTGCCCGACAACGCGAACCCCGGAACGAACGAAAGGAGAGGACAACCATGGAGGACTTCACCCATCTACTTCCCGGAGACAAGCCCTTTTACCGGTACGAGAAGGACCGGAAAGAGAAGTGCGCCTACCTCACCCTCAATCGCCCGGAGAAGCGCAACGCCGTGCCCGAATCCGCGGACGAGGAGCTGGTAGCCGCCATCGACGACTGGGAGAACGACGACAACGTAAAATCCGTGGTCATTATCGGAAACGGGAAGCACTTCTGCGGGGGCCATGACCTGGGGGGGTGGGGAGGCGGAGACATGACCTCCGACGCACCGCGAAGCGAGCGGCGGGAACCCCAGCGGCGCCAACTCATCCGGCAGATCACGGGCCGCCCCCGGACCCTGGGCCGCCTGTTCCTCTCCATGAAACCCACTATCGCCGCCGTCCGGGGCGTGTGTATCGAAATGGGGAACATGATCCAGCTGTACTGTGACATGACCATCGCCTCGGAGACGGCGCGGATAGGCAATCTCGGGCAGACCATCGGGATCAGCGGGATCACCACCGCCCGCCCCTACATCCAGCTCATCGGGCAGAAGCGATACCGGGAGATGGTGATGACGGGGAAGCTGGTAACCGGCAAGGAGGCCGAACTGTGGGGGCTGGTCAACCGGGCGGTCCCCGACGATAAGCTTGAAGACGAGGTGATGGCCACCGTGAGGAGGATCGCCCTTCTCCCCATCGATGGCATCGTCACCGGAAAGGCCTTCACCGCATTGGTGTACAGCGAGATGGGAATGGTCGCCTCTTTCATCGAGGCAGGCTTCGGCCACAGCCTGGGCGCCTTCAAGCTGGCCCACGAGGAAGACGAGTTCCACTTCTTCAAGACGGCCAGGGAAGAGGGGATATCCGCCGCCATCAACGCCAGGAATACCCGGTACCGGGAAGCTCCGGTGAGCCGAGGGCTCATTATCGGAGAAGAGGCCAGCATCGGCTTCTAGGCGCTGAGAGCCCTTCTCCCCAACGGAAATCAGATTGACACGTCTCCCTTTCCGGGGGTAATCTCCTGGCAGATTCACCAGACGCCATGTTTGGAGGACTCAATGAACGAGAGCATCTCCTCGGTCAAGGTTGATACCCTGGGAGTCGACCCGGTGCTGGGATACGTCCCCGGCACCATTCTGCGGGACGAGGTGGTGGAGTACCGGTGCGTGCGAGCTGCCCAGAAGGTGATGCTCCACCGGTACCGCAAACACGGTATCGAAGGGATTCACAACCTGATGGGGCTGGTGGACAATGGCACCGTCCCCTCCTTCTTCAAAGGCCCGGCTTACGAGGAACGGTACCTGGGCACGGTGCTGATGGAGGAGGAGGTAACCGAAGTGGCCCGGCGACACCTGGGAGGGGACGATAGCTTCACCTCCCTGGTCTTCAACCGGGTGACGGCGGGCACCACCACCCTGATGCTGGCTCTCGTGCCCCCGGGCTCTCTGGTCCCCTACATGGTGCCCGAGTATCCGGGTGTTGGAGGCCACGGCCATCCGTCCGTACCCCGGGCGGTGGAGTTGGCCCGCTCCCGTTGGCAGCAGGTCATGAGTTCCCAGGAGCTTGAGGACCTGTTGAAGGGCGAAGATCACGTGCCCCTGGTGGTGATCTGTCCTTCGTATCGTGGCGCCCTTTCGGAAGAGCAGATGCGGGCCGTCTGCGACGTGTCCCACGCCAGGGGCATCCCCGTCTACGTGGACGACGCCTCGGGTGCCCGCACCCGGACGGCCCACTACGGACAGCAGCCGGCGGGAGACCTGGGGGCCGACCTCATCATGACCAGCTGCGAAAAGGCGGCCCTTTTCGGGCCTCGGGCGGGCCTCTTGCTGGGACGGGCCGACCTCATGGAACCCATCGGGGCCAAGATGAACATGATGGGCACCGAAGCTCGCCCCCCGGTGGTGGCTGCCGTGCTGCGGTCGCTGCAAGAGTACACGCCGGAGCAGGGCCAACAGCTCTTCAGCCAGTGGGTGGAGCGGCACCGCCGTCTCGCGGAGCTAGCCAAGCCCTTCCTGGGCGAGAATCTTCAGTACGGGGCGTACAACGGCATCTACCTATCCCTCGACGACTTCATGGACCTGGTGCTGGAGCGGACCGGGATCGAGAAGACAGACCTGGCCCCCGTGGACCTCAGCGTGGCCTTCTCAATGCTCTTGCTACGAGGCTTTGGCTTTTTGACCGTGCCGACCACCCACTATCCCGGGGCCTCGAAGCTGGTGAGCGTCAAAGTCCTCGCGCTGCGGCAGGGGGACGACATATCCGACGAAGCCATTGTCGGGGCCCTGAGTGACTCCCTGGACGCCCTGGTCCGCACGCGCCTCGATCGAGCGGCCATCGAGCGGCTGCTTTTCGGCCCTCCGGAATAGGTTTCACGGTACGTCGCAGCGATGGGAGGCGAACGAAAATGGCGCCACGAATTCCGACAGAAGAAGAAGTCCTGGAGTATTTCAACACCCTGAGCAATTGGGGCCGCTGGGGAGAGGACGACCTGCTGGGCACCTTGAACCTGGTTGGCAACAAGGAGCGGGTCCAGGCGGCCGCCCTGGTAAAGCTCGGCATCACCGTTGGCTGTGCCCGGCCCATATCCACGGCGCCGGCCATCGATACGCCTATCCCGCCGTTGCACTTCATGCTGGAGAGCGGCGAAGGCTACAACCTGCCTTCGGCCGAGGCCCG
>CAJWBT010000340.1 GCA_913020235.1 uncultured Chloroflexota bacterium | reverse complement strand
GAACCTCCAGCAGATGGCTCATGCCCATCCGGCACGGGAAGCACTTGCCGCATGACTCGTACTGGCAAAAGGCTATCAGCGCCCGGGTCAGGTCGACGGCGCAGGTGTCTTCGTCGGCGGCGATGATGCCGCCCGACCCCATAATTGCGCCCGCCTCCCGGAGAATCTCGAAGTCCAAGACCACGTCCACATTGCCGGCGCCCAGGACGCCGCCCAGGGGCCCGCCCGTCTGGACCAGCTTCAAGGCCTTGCCGTTGGGCACACCACCGGCCGCCTCGTACAGCACGTCCTTCAAGTTGGTGCCCAAGGGCACTTCAATCATGCCGGTGTAATTCAGGGCGCCCGTGAGGCACAGGATGGCGGTGCCCGTACTCTTGTCGTGGCCGATGCCGGCGAACCACTGGCCGCCCCTGGAGATGATTTCCGGCACGTAGGAAAGGGTCTTGACGTTGTTGATGTTGCTGGGTTGGCCGAACAGCCCCACCTGGGCGGGGAAGGGTGGGCGAAAGCGGGGCATGGCCCGTTTGCCCTCGATGGCCTCCATCAGGCCGCTTTCCTCACCGGCCACGTAGGAGTCTCCGGTCAGCGCCACTTCCAACTGGAAATTGAAGCCGGAACCAAGGATATTTTCGCCGACCAGCCCAAGCTCCTGGGCCTGGCGGAGGGCGGCACGGCAGGTCTCGACCGGGCCTTCATGCCCGTGACGGATGAAGATGTACCCGTTGCTGGCACCGGTGGCATAGCCGGCCAGAACTATCCCTTCAATCAGGGTATGAGGGTCGCTCTCCAGGATCGCCTTGTCGTTGAACGCTCCGGGGTCGCCCTCCTCGCAATTGCACAGAATGTACTTCACCGGAGCGGTGGAACCGGCCAGGAACCGCCACTTGGTGCCCGTGGGGAAGGCGGCGCCGCCGCGCCCCCGAAGGCCGGAGGTGGTTACCTGCTCCAGGGTTTCGGCCGGGGTCATCTCGGTCAGCGCCTTTTGAAGCGCCCGGTAGCCGCCGGTAGCGATGTACTGGTGGATGTCCCTCGGGTCTATGTTGCCCGCGTTGCGCAAGGCGATGCGGGTTTCCCACAATCGCATCGGGTGCTGATTCAGGTCCTGGATACCCGGAGCCGCCTCTGCCGCTTGCGCCGAGCCGGCGCCGTCGGCCAAATAGCCGATGGCCAGGTCCTCCAGGGGCGTGCCGCGGGCCACGTGCGAAGCGACTATCTTTTCCGCGTCCTCGGGGGTAACGTTACCGTAGAAGACCCTGGGGCCGCCGGGAAGCTTGACATCGACCAGAGGCTCGGCATAGCAAAGGCCCAGGCAGCCGACCCGGCTGACGTGGGCCGTGATTCCTTGCTTCCGTAGGGCATCCTCTATTGCCGCCAGCACCGACTCGCAGCCGGCTGCTTGGCCGCACAACGCGGTGCCGATTCGGATCCAGGGCTGGTCCCCTGCCGTCAACTCCCGCCAGCGTTCTTGGGCCTCGGCCTCGATTTCCTGGAAGCTAAGCGCCATACCAACCTTTGTTCCTGATAGCCAGGCTCCGGCGGTCCACTACCGAAAGCGCCGAGGTCTTCGACGCCCGCCTTCGGGACGCCGTCCCGGCGAGAACCGGCCGGGCCTGGACTGTGTCCTAGCTAGGTGCCGAGCCCTCCGCCGGAGCCAGCACCACCCAGCAACTCGGCGACCTTCCCGCGAGCTTCTTCGGGAGAGAGTCTCCCGATCAGTTGATGATCGATGGAGATCACGGGGGCCTGGGCGCAGGCACCCAAACAGGTATTGAGCCGCACCGATAGCCGGCGGTCAGGGGTTTCTCCTTCCTCTTCCATGCCGGTGGTGTCGAACACCGAGTCTATCAGAGCCATGGCGCCCAGCAGGTGACAGGAGGCGCCCCAGCATAGCTCCACCTGGTGCTCGCAAGGAGGCTCGAAGCGGAAATTGGGATAGAAAGACGCCACGGCCCACACATCGTTGACGGTGGCGCCGGAAAACACCGCCACCTCCACCACCGCTTCTCTGGGTATGTATCCCAGTTCATCCTCCACGGCCAATAGGGTGGAGAGAACGGTGACGGTGGGCTGGGTCTGGCCGTGGACTGCTTTGCTGATCCGTTGTCTCAGCCCATCCATCGGCCGGGCTCCTTGGGGGGGTTGGAAAAAGGGAGAAAAGTTCGTGAATTCAATAACAATCTAGCCTCATCGTAGCACAGGCCCTGACCGGTTTCAACCGCGATGGCTCAACGCGCCGCCGCCCCGATTTCTCCGCTCCCCGTCACCACCGGAACGTCTCCCGCCAGATACGGAGGTACCCCGGTGAAGCCGGGACCGGCGCCAGACAAAACCGGCCTTTAGCTGAGCCGTTGGGCGGGATCAGTCGCCCATTGGATTCGGACCCGCCCAGGCCTCCGATGTTAAATCTGACACCCGGCCCGATGCAGGCCGAGTGTCAGATCTTTTCGCTACCTCTCGGGTCAACAGTCCAACCGGACCCCCAGCCGGCACTACACACCTGCGCCAGGTCTCCGGAGAACGAGACTCCACCGAACCAGCCGGTCTAGTCCTTGGGCCCGTTGTTGCTGCCCAGCAGGATGCGCTCCACGTCGGGGGCGATGATGGCTGCCCTCTCCTTGCACTCATCGTCGGTGAGGCTGGACAGGGGATGTTGGGCTACCACGAACTCGTAGTCGGGCACCCCCATCATCCGGGTCATGGCTTTGGCGGTGTTCAAGAAGACGTGGGTGATTATGGACGCAGTGGGAATACCCAGCCGCTCCATCTCGATGCCGTCGTGCACACTGCACGAGCTGCAAGAGCCTCAATCACCAACCCCGGTGACCAGCACGTCCACTCCTTCCAGGAGCTGTTGGATCACCTCCGGCTTCGTGGGCAAGGAGGCGCTGTGCTTGCTCAGGTGGACCACATCCTTGAGGCCATGCTTATTCTTGAGGATCTCCCCAAGCTCGTAGAGGACCTTGTCTGAATTCGACTTGGTGTTCTCCAGCAGGCCCAGCCGCTTTCCGGCCAGCTCATTGGGCCGGTCGTTCAACTCAAATGCCCCACTGGCCAGATGCACCCCTTGGGGATTCACCAGGCGCATGTTTCGTACCG
>CAJWBT010000339.1 GCA_913020235.1 uncultured Chloroflexota bacterium | reverse complement strand
CGAGCAGCCCGACAAGGCCGAACAGCCCGACGTGGCCGAACAGAAGGTAGAAGATCTAGCCGATGCCAAAACTTAAGACCCATAAGGGCGCCAAGGCCCGCATCCACATCACCGGAACGGGCAAGCTGATGCGCCGCAAGCGAATGAGCAGCCATCTGAGGCGCAAGAAACCCAACAAGATCACTCGAAAGTACGCACAAAAGATATCGGTGGACCGGGCCGACGTTCCCCGGCTCAGCCGGCTACTTCCCTACGGCTAACCCCACACTCTCTGGTCTTTTGGAGACTCAACCTTGCCTAGAGTAAAACGCGGGGTGACTAAACACCGCCGCCACAAGAAAGTGCTGCTAGCGGCCCGAGGCTTCCACGGGTCAAGCCACCGCAACTACAAGTGGGCCAAAGAAGCCCTCTTGCACGCCTGGGACCATGCGTATCGGAACCGGCGGGAGCGCAAAGGGGATTTCCGCCGTCTGTGGATCATCCGCATCGGGGCGGCATGCCGCCAGTCGGGCACCACCTACAGCCAGTTCATCCACGGCCTGAAGCTGGCGGGTCTGGAGTTAGACCGCAAAATCCTCGCGGACCTGGCGGTCCGAGACCAGCCCGCTTTCGAGAAGCTGGTCGGCATCGCCGCCCAGCGAGCAGAAGCCTGACCCTTCAATTAGGTCTAGAGTAAGAACGGGCGGGGTATAGCCCCGCCCGTTTTTTTTGCGGTTCCTTCCGCCAACCGGTCCCGCCAGAGCTACCAGCGCTCCCGTTTCATCCCATCCGGACCCATTCACCATGGAACGGATGCGACCGGAGCAACGCGACGCTGCGCCCAGACCCCTGTTGCCAGACAAAACCGCTCTGTCAACTTGAGACTGATAGATGTCATTCCGAGCGACGCGAAGAATCTCGTTGTTACGCTGAGATTCTTCTTCGCTCCGCTCCTCAGAATGACATCCTGTTAGAACCAAGTTGACTGAGTACCAGCCTAGTGTTTCGCAAATGGGTTGATACCCGGTCCGTCATCCCGGACCTTCCGCGAGAGGGGGGCCCAGCGAAGACTTCTCTGGATTCCGGCCCCGATGCAATCGGAGACAATCGTGGGGAGTGAATGCCGCATGATTTCGCCGATATCAAGACAGTACAACTAACTGCTCTGCCACATTTATCCTGACATTCGTCTTGCCCCAACGAGTCACCCGGAGAAAAGAAAGGGTTATGTCGCCCCGCATTTGGTGGGACAACACAACCCATTCTGAACTTCGCGGGGCTCGGCAAGGCCCGTTCAGATCGCTATATCCGGGGTAGGTCCGCCAAACCATATTGTGCGAACATGCCTGGTACCCTTAGTCAGCGGCTAATTGGACAAAGCCGTAGTAGGTATCGGCGTCGAGTATCCGGCGGAGCCCGACCTCGCTGATGTTTGTGGGCCGCATGGGGGTCGCCCACCGCTCAGTAAGCTCGTAGTGCAGGTCATGTAGAGAAGTCGGTTCGTTGCGGCGGCTCAGCAAGATGCGGAACACTATCTCCTGAATGGGCATCTCCGTGCGGATAAAGCTCTCTTCATCGACACAGTGCTTGGCGATCTCGTTCACTAGCTTCTGAGGGTCGGTCAGCTCATGGTCCGCTTTCTGGTAAGACGGGCAAGCGGGAACGCGGCGCTCAGCAACCAGCATGATAGCGGAGCGCTTGAGCTTCGCCAGCCGATCGAAGCTGACATGGTAGATGGCGGGTTCCTCTTGTTCCTGGGGCTCCTCTGGGTCAGGAGTGGTCATATAAAAACCTCTTCGTTCCAGTCCAACATAATAATCCGAACTCGGTCGCCGGCCTGTTTACCGGGTAGGTCCTCGGGGCAGATGGCCAGTCCGTTGGCCCGGGACATGGACGTCAAGATATTGGAACCCTGGGGCCCGGTGGGTGTGGCGTAGTAGGTCCCGCTTCGCGTTTCCACTTGCACCCTGGCGTACACCCTGCGTCCATCTTCGTTGTAGATCGGGCCGGTGAGCACGCCTTCCACGGCCGGTCGGGGCGCCGGGCGCCGGCCTAGCATGGTGCGGATCGCCGGCCTGGCGAACATCTCGAAGGCCACCATGGCGCTAACCGGGTTCCCCGGAAGCCCCAGCAAGGGTACCTCCTTTTCGCCTTCAGCCCGCAGGTGGCCGAAAGCCAAGGGTTTGGCCGGCCGCATGCGCACCGACCAGAAATTCATGTCGCCCCGGCTGGTCAGGACGTCCTTCACCATGTCGTAATCACCCCGAGAGACGCCCGCCGAAGTAATAACCAGGTCGGACCCGGCCACCGCACGCAGCTTGCTTTCCAGGTCCTCCATGTTGTCCCGAGCAATACCCAGATGCCTGGGGACACCGCCGCAGGCCACGACGGAGGCGGCAACGCTAAAGCTGTTGCTATCGTATATCTTGCCCCCTTCCAGCGCACGGCCCGCGGGCACAAGCTCGTCCCCGGTGGCCAAAATGGACACCACGGGGCGGCGAATGACTTCCACCCTCTCCAGCCCAAGGGAGGCCATCACCCCAATTTCCGCCGGCCGGACCACGGTGCCCGCTTCGAGCACCCGCTGCCCGCGGCCGACATCCTCTCCCGCGGGCCGCACGTTGCGCCCCGGCGGAAGGCCGGAGAGAATGGCGATTTCATCCAGAGGAAGGCCCGCCTGCCGGCGCCGAACTTCGTCCGTTTCCTCAAAGGGTACCACAGTGTCGGCCCCGCCAGGCACCGGGGCGCCCGTCATGATGCGGATGGCGGTGCCGGGTTCCACCTCCTGAGTAGGACGCTGGCCCGCTGCTACCAGGCCGATAACCCTTAGCCGGCTCGGGGAGTCCGGGGACACATTGCGGATATCTTCCGAGCGCACCGCATAGCCGTCCATGCCGGAGTTGGCCAGCGGTGGAAGGTCCAAAGGTGAGTCGACATCGACGGCCAGCACCAGGCCAAGGGCGTCCAGGAGGGGCGTTTCAACCGGCTCCAGAGGACCGAAACTGGCCATCACCCGGTCGTAGGCCTCTTCCACGCTCAGCATGCCTTGCTCCCCGTGGCCATGGCCATGGTTGTGACTCCGCATCGACTCCCCTCAACTCCGCAGGGAGGCCTGGACCTCCCGCTCCAGGGTGCG
>CAJWBT010000338.1 GCA_913020235.1 uncultured Chloroflexota bacterium | reverse complement strand
GGGGTCGGAGATGAACTCCAGGAAGTGCTCCAGCAGGTTCTTGTTGAGCCGGCGCCGGGAGAGATCGAGGGTGTCCAGGGTGTGGGGCCCGGCGGTGGTTTGCACCGTCTGGCCGTGGAGTTGGACCAGCAGGTCGTCCAGGTCGTCGGCGATGAAGTCCACCACATTCAGCTCCACCGCCTCCCTGGCGCTGAAGGAAGCCGCCTCGCGCACCGTCTCTTCCAGCTTGTCCTGGTTCCGCCCCCGAACTTGGGCGATGCTGCGGATCAGCGCGGCCGCGTCGTTGGTAACCTTGTTGGCCAGGGTCTCGCCCAGGTCTTCGCCGGTCCCGGATATTGGCGTGGCCGCCCCGATGTTCGTGCCGGGCGCCATGACCGCGAAATGGCCCGCCGCTGTGATGAAGGTGCCCGCGGAGCCGGCCCGGGCTCCACTGGGAGAGACGTAGACCGCGACCGGCAGCGGGGCCTCGAGCAGCTCCTCGACTATCTCTCTTGTGGAGCTGAGCAGGCCTCCCGGTGTATCGATCTCGATGATCAGCAGGGTGGCCCCGTCTTCTTCGGCCTGGTCAATGGCGCGGGATATGAACCGCTCCTTGACCGGATTGATGATGCCGTCCACCTCGACTACTAGGGCATGGGGCGCCTGCGCGAGGGCCAGGGTTGGACCGATGAGCCCACACAGCCCTATGACCCCGAAAACGAGGAGCAGTGCAAACCGGAGCCGGCCGGCCGAAAACAAGGTCATGTACCTGCGGCCCGGCTGTTTCGGAAGTGCAACTGCTGCCGGGCCTACTTTCATGATCCTTCACCGCTGTAGGGTTGTCAATTGGGGCGGTTGCCGGCGTTCTTGACACCCAAGGGCGTGGCTGTATAATGAAACCTATCCGGAAAATTGGTCTGACCACTTGGTAATGATGCGAGCAGAGCTAGACAGGGTCCCGCGGCGAAGGCTGTACGAGGACATCGTGCAGCAACTCCACTCGCTGATTCGCCAGGGCACCCTGCGGCATGGGGCTCGCTTGCCCGCGGAGCGCGTGCTGGCGGAGCAGTTCAAGGTGAGCCGAAGCTCCGTGCGGGAAGCCATCCGGTCGCTCGAGTTGCAAGGTCTGGTGGTGAGCAGGCGTGGCTCGGGGACCTTCATCAACACCGGGAACCTGGACTCGGTCGTGGCCCTGATCGCCTCCACCTTGAGTTCGGGAACCGAGACACTGAAGGAGATCTTCGAGGTGCGCCACCTGTTGGAGCCGCAGATCGCGGCGGTGGCCGCTCAGCGGGCCGGCGAGGAAGAGGTGCGGCGGCTCGGGCAAATCCTGGAGGATCAACGGCGGCAGATAGCGGAAGGGAAGACAGGGGTTGACGCCGACACCGCTTTCCACTTCACCCTCGCTTCGGCCACCCACAACTCGGCGTTGGTAAAGGTGGTCAGCGCGGTGGAGGACATTCTCCGCCGCTCCCGCGACCAGTCGTTTCAAGAGGCTGGTAGGCCGCAGCGCTCCCTTGCCTCCCACCGCCTGATCCTGGAGATGGTGCGGGCCCACGACACCGAGGGGGCGCGACGGGCGATGGAGCACCATCTGACATCGGTGGAACCCAGCTTTCAGCCATAAGCAGTCAGCGGTCGGCAAATCTCCCCAACCCCGCCCTTCACAAAAGGGTGGGCAGAGGGGGCTGAACGCTGACAGCTGATAGCTGATAGCTGAATCTAGTGGAGGATAGACAATGACCACAGTAGCCGTGGAGGTGGTGTACCGGGGTATCTACCAGAGGACCCTGGCCCGGAACATCGTTCGGGCCATCGTCTTCGCCGCGCGGAAAGAGGGGAAGATCGGCACCGCCTTCGGCCGATACGGCGACTCCCCGGAACGCAACGGCATTCCAGCGAAGCAGTTCGCCATCGTTGCGGGCAACCCGGAAGAGCTGGAGGAGAGCCTGGCCGTCTATGAGGCATCGGAAGTGGACGTCACCATCTGTCTGGACGACACCCTGTGCAAGGGAATCGAGTCCTGGGCCTGGTACGGGTTTCAGCCCATCAACGAGCTGACCAAGCCCAATGGCACGTTGATAGTTACCTCCCGTCAAGACGCCGCGTCCTTGATCGAGGACATCCACCAGAAGGACCTTCCCTACAATCTGGCCATCCTGACCGGCACGCCGAGCTATTCCGGCCTTTGGGTTTTCAAGGACGACCACACCGACGTGAGGGTATTGGGCGCGTTGAGCCGGGTGTGTCCCCAGCTTGTGAGTCAGGAGTCCATGCTGGAGGCCCTCCGGGAGCAGTACGACAATGAGACCAAAGTAGCCTCGGCGATGAAGTCCCACGATCGGGTAGTCCTCCGGCCGGTCGAGCCCGGCGAGGGCAAGGCGGAGGCGAAGGTCAAGTTCGACCTGCCCGGCTGGAAGGATATGGAAGAGGCCGTGGTGATCCGGGCCATTGGCGTGGGCGGCGGCTTCCGGGGTGGCGACGAGGGATTCCAGCCAGCGCGCAGTGTGGTTTTCAACAAGTTCAGCACCCGCTCCATGCGCCCGGTCATCAACTTCGACACCTGCACCAAGTGCACCCTGTGCTGGCTACAGTGCCCGGACACCTGCTTCGACGTGACCCCGGATGGGCTCTATGACGCCGACATGGGGTCCTGCTGCGGCTGCGGCGTGTGCGAGGCCGTCTGTCCCGTTCCCGACTGCATCACCATGGTGAACGAGGCCCATTTCAACGACAACGATAGTCAATGGGAGATGTGGCAAAAGGACAAGGGGGGCTATCCCCGGTGGGTGGCCGGCCTCATCGAAAAGCAGAAGGCGGAGACTCGCACCCACGGCTTCCACCACAAGGGACAATATGCCGAAGAGATCGCGGCGATGGGGGAGGTCTAATGACCACGACAACCCAGCTTTACCAGACCGAGCGGGAGGAGCTAATCAGCGGCAGCGAGGCCGTGGCCATCGCCTGCGCCCTGGCCGATGTGGACGTGATAACCGCCTACCCAATCCGGCCCTACGATACGGTGATGCAATATGTTTCCAAGCTGAAGGCCGACGGCGCTTTCGACTGTGACTTCATCGTCGCGGAGAGCGAGCACTCCCAGTTCGAGATCGTCAAGCACGCCTCGGCCGTGGGGGCCC
>CAJWBT010000337.1 GCA_913020235.1 uncultured Chloroflexota bacterium | reverse complement strand
AGCTTCTACAAAGGGCCGGGCTGGGACGAGGAGATGATCGACCTCATCCAGAAGACGGCCGGCGTGCCGGCGGCGGCCACCAGCCCGTCGGTGGTGGAGGCGCTGCGCTTTTTTGGGGCCAAGCGCATCTCCGTCGCCTCGCCCTATCGCGAGTGGGCCAATATCAGGCTGCGGGGCTACCTGGAGGCGCAGGGGTTTGAAGTGCTAAACGTCGACGGCGAACCCATTGCGGCCGAATCGGGCTCCCAGGGGATCAACGACCAGGACCCGGAGTCGGTATTGGAGTTCGCCTCCAGCGTGTGCCGGCCCGAGGCCGACGCCCTGCTCTGCTCGTGCACCGCGTGGCGGTCCGTGGAGGTGGTGGCCGAGCTGGAGAAGCGGACGGGCAAGCCCGTGGTCACCTCCAATCAGGCCAACATCTGGGCCACCTTCCGGAAGGTGGGCATCAACCAGCCGATTCACGGGTTCGGCAGTCTGCTGGAGAGCCTCGGCAAGGTACCGGCGTAGCCGAAATAGCTTGGCCGGTCACGTGCCTTCCGGGCTGGGTGCACCGGTCACAGCCATTTGCCATCACGGCACAGGAACGCCTGGCCCCGGTTGCGTGGGGGTAGGCCGCCTGGTACGGGAGGCTGGATACTATCCGGCCCCTGCCACCCGTAGAGGAGAAGGTAATCGTCCATCTCGCCGCCGTTGGCCAGCTCAACGGGCCGTGGGTTGTTGTATAGCAGCCCAGGTACCGGGACCAGCCTGCGATTCGGATTCCAGGAGCTGCCTCCGTCCGTGGAGACCCACTCTTCAACCTCTCCGCCGCCGTAGGAGAGTGTCTCGCCGTCGATATCTCCAACGACCAGGTGTGCGGTTATGGTGCTGCCGTCGCGGCGGGTCAGGTGGCTGCCGGACCAGGTATGGTTCGTTTGGGTGATGGGCTGCCAGGTCCATTCTCGTCCCTCGCGCCTGACGAAGTAGAACTCACACTCCCACGGTGTCCCCGCTGAAACGGGCACCATGAAGCACGGTTCGCCTCTATCGTCTACGGCAATCGACGGCATGTTGGTAAGCCGGTGGCCCGTATCCCAGACCTTGCATTTCTCTGCTTGCCGCCGGGTGACGGGCGCCTCCAGCCGGTCTCCGCCGATTGTGTAGAGGGCCCCAGTTGGGATATCCAGCCGGAGGTAGTACAGGTGATACCGGTCGGTGGTGCGCAAGCTGCGATTGTAGATGGGGTGGAGTCTTTTCCGCTCGTCCCAATAGATGAACGCTATATGGAGTGACCGGCCGTCTTCGTCGGCGAAAACACTGTGGTACGTTCCCGCCCATGTATCGGAGTCGTCCTGAGGGTCCCGGTCGAAGTCAACAACGGGCGCATTAGGAGGCGTCCAGGAGTTCCCCCCGTCATGTGAGACCAGGTAAGACCAGTAGCCCATGTGTCCGAACACTCGGTAATAGAGCAAGAGCGTACCGTCGTCGATTCGGAGCACTCGAGGATAGCTTATCGATGGAGCGATCTCGGCGCCCTTTCTCCACTCATCCATCGACTCGGGCCTGGCCGAGACCAGATGCGTCCCGCCGTCACGGACGTGGCAGTTGAACAGGACATGGATACATCGCTCGTGGTCAAACCAGATGATGGGAGCGAAGTGGTGGTCATAGTGCCCAACCTCTCCGACGCGGACGGGTTCCGACCATTTTTCGTTCCCGAGGTCATAGGTGATGAGGTGCGGGTGTGCCTCTGGGCCGTCTGGGTTGGCCTGGTAGGCAAAGTAGATGACATCGTTGAGACACAGGGCCTGAGGGCCCATGCGGATGTCATAGATCATTTTTTCACAGCCGTGAATTGCAAACGGCTTGCCCAAGCGCTCTGCCATTGGTCCCTCCCGGGTTTCCCTCCGGATCGCCGGCAAGCCGCCGCGGCGGCGACGACACCGGCCCGGCCACACTAGAAGTGGTAAATGTAGAAGAGGCGGCCTAGCCCGCCGGCCCGCCGCCGCCACTCGCCCACCCGAGCCACGGGTGGGGAGAACCGGGGATCGGTATGTGACTACCGGTGCACTCTCATCTTCCGCGAAACAGGCCCAAGAAGCGGTCCTGGTAGTGCTCGAAGAGACCCCACCGGGACAGCTCTTGGTGGAGGTGCTTTGGGTCTGATCCCAGCTCTACCTGCCGGAAGAGCGATTCGATCCGTTGGACCACGCCCCGGGGAACCTCCACGTCAGGATGTGGGTCCAGCAGCCCCCTGGCCTGTATCTCGCCCACGTTGGAGGCCAGGGACGCGGTGGTGTAATCGTAGATGAACTTCATGAGGGACAGGTCCCACAGGTCATCGGTCCCCACGATAACGGCGGCTGAATCGACCCCTCGCTGGTCCAGGTCGTCGGCTATGCGTCCTGCCACCACATTGGCCTCGCCGCCGACTATGTCGAGCTTGCCCGGCTCATTGCGATACTGATACAAGAGGCCGGGGCTGTTGGGGCCGTATTGCCTCACCATGGACTCCATGTATTGTCTGGCGTCATGGCCGAACCCTTCCAGGTTCAGCATATAGGTGGGTGTCACGATGGCGGGCCGCTGAGACACCACGTTCCCCTCGCGGACTACGCTCTCCTCAGCGCTCGGCACGACGTCACTATACGAAGGCGTGGTAACCAGGTAGTAACGCAGGTCGGTGACGCCAAAGGTGGCCAGGTGCTGTTTCGGGGGTCGCAGCACCCGGGTTAGCTGAAGGGCGATTTCTATGCGGCGGTCAAACTCGTCCATGTCAGGGCTCTTTTGCGGCCGAGCTGGAAGCGGCACTTCAACGCGGCTGCAAATGCTTGCCAATCCATTTTAACACGCACCGGGCGCCGACATTCTTGCCTCCAACCGACGCCGCGCAGAGCCCGTAGGGCTCTGCCGACGGCCTCCCGTCGTCCGTTGGGCCGGTCCGCCTATAATATAATGGGCCGGAAGAGCTTGGGAGAAAGAGGGCTCAAGAGCCCCTCAGACCTTGACCGGGAGGAGTGACCAGATGGCAAAGCAAGGCGAGCTGCGCTTCGGAATTGCCATTCCTCAAGTATTCCCTGGCGGGGTAATCGACCCGGCGGCCATCGCCCGTTGGCTGGTCAAGGCGGAGTCTCTGGGCTA
>CAJWBT010000336.1 GCA_913020235.1 uncultured Chloroflexota bacterium | reverse complement strand
TTGCGCACCGGGAGGTTGCCGATGGAGTTGCCGCCGACCATGTTCGCGGCCGATCCGGTGCCCAGCTCGTGAAAGGCGCCTGCCCCGCCAATGTTCATATAGTTGTGGTTCATGTACAGGGCTTTCTCTCGGAGCTGGTCGGGGTTGGCCGGCTTCGGCGCGTTCCGCCCCTTCACCGCCACCATTTTCAGGTTCTTGGAGCCCATCACCGCTCCCAGGCCGCCGCGCCCCGCGGCGTTCCGCAGGTCGGTGATAACGCAGGCCATTGCGGCCATCTTCTCCCCGGCCGGCCCGATGGTCGCGGTGCGGACGTTTCGCTGGCCCAGCTCCGCCTCGAGGGCGTCCTGAGCGTCCATGACGGTCATTCCCCACAGGGCGGAGGCTTCCCTGATCTCCACCTCTCCGCCATGGATCCACAGGTACACCGGAGAGTCGGCCCTGCCCTCGACGATGAGAGAGTCGTAGCCGGCGCGTTTCAACTCGAAGCCAAAAAAGCCGCCGACCTCGCTCTTGGCCAAGCCGCCGGTCAACGGTGATTTCGCGCCAATGCAGTTGCGCGCGCCTCCGGGCACGGGCGCACCGGTCAACGGGCCGAGGGCGAAGATGAGGATGTTACCCGGCGAAAGCGCATCGGTGCCGGGCTCCATCTCGTTCAACAGGTAGTAGCCAACAAACGCGGCGCCACCGAGGTATCTTCGGTAGAAAAGCTCGTCCGGTTCATCCACGGAAACCCGGCGGTCGGTCAGGTTGACCCTCAGAATCTTCCCGGTGATGCCCTGTGCCATTGCGTGCCCTCCTCTGGCTACCTAGTGGATGGTCTACCTTCCCCCCGAGATGGGAGGAA
This sequence comes from uncultured Chloroflexota bacterium, assembly GCA_913020235.1. The sequence continues at coordinate 2,292 of CAJWBT010000336.1, read as the reverse complement.
AAACGAGAATCAACGATCCCTCGGACACCCGGTCCGAAGGGTCGGCAAGGGTTCCGTTCAGGCTGGCGTTCCAGGGTTGGTCCACTTCGACGCCCACCTTGCGCAGCACCTCCAGGACCGTGGCGTTCTGCTCTATGTCCACTTCTACCTTACGTCGCTCGTCCGCAAAAAGACCTTTCATCAAGCCGTAGGTTTCCACAGTCACCAGCATTCTCGACCACCAGTCCATCTTGTGCGTTGTCGTCAATTATCGAGAACGGCGCTGATTGTGTCAACAAAGCGGTCTCAGTTCCGCTTCTCGGATGGAGCGCGGGCAGACGTTGGACGCCCTCGGCGCATGGCGCCGGCACGGTGGATTCCGGAGTGGGGAAAGTATATGATTACCTAGCGCAGGCCCCTTGTTCGCTGTGGGTCCCAGCGGATTGCGGGCAGCCGGGGCGCCACGGGGCGATACCCCAGCCCGCGACCTGGCCGGAGGTTAGCCTTTGCCGGAGCTGTTCAACGTCGTCACGCCGGACGAGGCGAGGCGAATCTTCTGCGGCCATCTCAGCCCCAACACCACCCTGGAGATGGTGGCCGTGGCCGATGCCCTGGACCGGATCACCCGCCGGGACGTGCATTCGCCCTCGGACCTGCCCGCCTTTCCCCGCTCCACCATGGACGGGTACGCGGTCCGGGCGGCGGATACTTATGGTGCGACGGAAGGGATTCCCGCCTATCTCAACGTGATCGGCGAGGTGCTCATGGGACGCCAAGCCGACGTAACCGTGTCCGCCGGCCAAGCGGCCATCGAGCACACGGGAGGCATGCTGCCCGCCGGGGCCGATGCGGTTGTCATGGTGGAGAACACCCAGCAGGTAGACGCCGCTACTATCGAGGTTGTCCGGCCAGTCGCCCCCGGAGAGAACGTCATCCAGGTTGGAGAGGACTTGCGGCGCGGAGACCTGCTGGTGCCGGCCGGCCACTGGCTGCGGCCCCAGGACCTAGGCGGCCTGATGGGGGCAGGTGTTACGGAGATCGATGTGGCGCCCCGGCCGGTGGTGGCGGTCATCTCCACGGGAGACGAGATCGTATCACCGGAGAATGAACTTGGCCCGGGCCAGGTCCGAGACATCAACACCCACACCCTCTCCGCGCAGATCCGGCAGGCTGGTGGCGTTCCCTGGTCTCTGGGCATTGTCCCCGACAATCGGCGGGCGCTGATGGAAGCAGCCGAGCGGGCCCTGGGGGGCGCGGACGTGGTGATAATTACCGCCGGCAGCTCGGTGAGCGTGCGGGACCTTACCGCCGGGGTCATCGCCGGTCTGGGTGAGCCGGGCATCCTGGTCCACGGCGTGGCCACCAGGCCGGGCAAGCCAACGATCCTGGCGGTCGCGGCAGGGAAGCCCGTGGTCGGCCTGCCGGGCAACCCGGTTTCCGCGATGGTGATATTCGACCTGTTGGTTACCCCGGTCCTTTACCTGCTGGCCGGGTGCTCGAGTCCTCCAGCCCGGTCTACGGTAGAGGCCTTGCTGGCGCGAAACGTGGCTTCCACCACGGGCCGGGAAGATTACGTGCAGGTAAGGTTGGAGGAGCGCGACGGCCAGCGGTGGGCGGTGCCGGTTTTTGGGGAATCCAACCTGATAATGACGATGATCAAGGCGGACGGCACGGTGCAGGTCCCCCTGGACAAGCATGGGTTGCCGGAAGGGGAACGGGTTACCGTCACCCTCTTCTGAGCCACGGCTTTCGGACTTCGGCCCTTTGCAGGGGCGGCTTAACATAATTAAGGGCTGCGCTGGGGGGCAAATCCCCCTGTATCCCCCTTTACAAAGGGGGACTAAAGGGGATTTACTACCCGCGCGGCTCGGCATTCGACTCATGGATCAACAGGACGCGATGCAACGTAGGGTCTATCTAGAAGATATCCCACTGGATGAGGCGCTCTCCAGGCTCTTCGGCGCCCTGGAACGGACGGGGTCCGCGCGTCCCCTTCCGGCGGAGGAGGTCTCGATAGAGGAGTCGGCGGGGAGGGTTACCGGTGGGCCGGTCCTGGCCAGGGCATCGTCGCCCTTCTACCACTCGGCGGCCATGGACGGAGCCGCGGTACGGGCGGCGGACACCGAGGGCGCCACCAAGACCTCGCCGGTCCGGCTGGCGCTGGGCGGGCAGGCGTCGTGGATCGACACGGGGAACCCCCTTCCTTCCCAGTTCAACGCCGTCATCATGATCGAGGATATCCAGCGGGTCGGCGACGACCAGATTGAAATCATCAGTCCGGTGGCCCCGTGGCAACACGTGCGTCCGCTGGGA
>CAJWBT010000335.1 GCA_913020235.1 uncultured Chloroflexota bacterium | reverse complement strand
GGGGCCCGTAGCTCAGCGGTAGAGCAGTCGGCTCATAACCGGCGGGTCGCAGGTTCGACACCTGCCGGGCCCACCAAGCATGGGTTTAGAATTTTTGAAGGCTCGACAGCGCCCAAACAGGAGGCAACAAAGAACGCATGGGCACGTTCAGCGTAGCTGTCGAGATTGGGGCAACCTCGGGGGGAGGGTTTGTTCAAGTCGAGGCCCTGGTCGATGCGGGCGCCACCTACACAGTACTGTCCAGAGACGTGTTGGTCCGTCCAAACATCCAAGCTATCGAGACAGTATCATTCGAGTTGGCAGACGACCGCATTGTCGAATACGAGGTAGGAGAAGCCCGTGTCCGCCTGGATGGACGGGAGCGGACCACAGTGGTTGTTTTCGGGCCCGAAGGCGCCGGGCCTCTATTAGGCGCAACCACCCTCCAGTTGTTCAACCTGGCAGTAGACCCGACGCGAGAGCGCCTGGTGCCCGTGCCGGCACTGTTGAAACAGCTGCGGCAGGATGTCAAAGGCCTCACAGTACGGCTGGAGGCAATTGAATCGGCTTGAGCAACGCCCATAAAACCGGACGAAGAAGAATGGAGGATGCCGGGGCAGATGTTCGGTTTTGAGGCTCGTAGCTCATAACCACCGGGTCGCAGGTTCGACAGCTGCCGGGCCCACCAGGGCTGAGGTCCTCCGTCCAAGACTCTCTACCGGCAGGTAAGCGGGTGAATCACGGCGGTAGGCGGTCCATAATCCGCATCCTAGGGTGAATTCTCTAGTCAAAGCAGCTTTCGATTGGAGGCCCAGGACGCCCTTTTACTATGGGTGGCTGATCCTGGGCATCTCTTTCCTGGCAGCCTTCGCCGCCACCGGGTTTTCCCAGGTGACCCTGGGCGGCATCCAGGTCTTCATCACCGAGGACACTGGCTGGAAGATGAGCACCCTGGCCCTGGCCGTCACCGCCGGCACCTGGTGCTCCGCGCTGCTGGCCCCGTTCATCGGGTGGCTGGCCGACCGGTATGGCCCGCGCTGCCTGATGCCGGTGGGGCTCATCGCCGCCGCCGCGGCCTTCTTCTCCCTCTCCGGCTCTCATGCCACCTGGCAGTTCTTCGTGGCCTACATTCTGGGCCGCACCGTGAGCAACCCGGTGCTCGTCAACGTGGTTCCGCGCACCACCGCGGTCAACTTTTTCCGCCGCCGGCGCAACCTCGTCCTGGCCCTGGTTCCCTCCTACCGCCCCATCGGCGGCGCCATCAACATCCAGATCATCGCGTTCATCGCCATCCGCCAGAGCTGGCGGAACGCCTATAGCTACCTGGGCTTTTACAGCCTGATACTGGTGGCGCCCATCGTCCTGTTGATGCGGCGCCGGCCGGAGGACATCGGGCTCTTGCCCGATGGGGCCAAGCAAACAGAGCCCGCGGGGACCGCGGAGATTGGCGGGGGGGCCACGAGCAGCCGGGATGTAGAGCTGAGTTGGACCGCCCGCGAAGCCTGGCACACCAGGGCCTTCTGGCTCGTCGTCCTGACCGCGGGGACCAGCACGCTGGCCAATGCCTCGCTGGTGTTCAGCTTGGTCCCCTACCTGTCCGAGGATGGCGGGATTTCCAAGGCACAGGCCGCCGGAGTGTTGAGTCTGGGCACTTTCTTGGCCATTACGACCCTTGGTTGGGGTTGGATGGCCGATCTGATAACCCCGCGTCGCTGTTTGGCCGTGGCAGTGGTCGCCTGCGGGGCGACGTCGCTGTACTTGTTGGTGGTGAACTCCCTGCTCATGGCCCTGGGCTTCACACTGCTGTTTGGGGTTTTTTCGGGGGCGCTTACCCCGCTGGAGAACATGGTCCTGGCCCAGTACTACGGCCGGAACTCTTTCGGCGCCATATCGGGGCTCCACACTCTATTCAAGGTTATCATGCTGGGGCTGGGGCCGACCTTCGCTTCCTTTTTCATAGAGGTGGTGGGCCGCTATGATCTTCTGTACTTGACCGTGGCCGGCCTCTATTTCACGGCCGGAATCTTCATCTTCCTGGCCGGCCAGCCGGCCTTGCCGGCCCGAGCACAGGCCGAGAATACCGCCCGAGCCGAGTAGCCTTCAGGCGAGAGGTCCGTTCCGACGCCGCTACGCCCCCGGGCTCGGCGTATCCAGTACATCCCGCACCCTCCGGGTCAACTCCGCCGGCGTGAACGGCTTGGACATGAAAACTGTGCCGGGACTCCAATCGGGGTCCGGTGCGCCCGTCTCCTCGGGGAACCCGGAGGTGAACATCACCTTCAGCCGGGGAATCAGAGGCTGCAGGAGTTCAGCAAGCTCCCTGCCACCCATTTGGGGCATCACCACGTCGGTCAGCAGAAGGTCAATCTCGTCAACCCGGCGCTCTCGGGCCACCCGCAGGGCCTCTTTCCCATTGGCAGCGTCGAGCACGGTGTAGCCCTGCCGGCGATGCCCCGACAGACTCAGGGCGACGCCTTGACCGGAGCCACGGGGCGTACGGGCGGCCCGGCCAGTAGCAGCGGCAGGATAGCGGCCAGGCCCACCCCGGAGAAAATGACAAAGGCGATGTGATAGCTGCCGGTAACGTCGAAAATGATGCCCGATGCCACCGCCCCGGCGGCCCCGCCCAGGGATACGAAGGGCTCGGTAACTCCCCGGATGGCGCCCAGCGACCGGCGACCGAAGTAGTTGGCGTAGGCCACGGCCGGCACCACCAGAATCCCGGCCACCGAAATGCCGAACAGGGAAGCGTAGGCCATTGCCTCACCCACGGTGTCGGCGGTGGCGAACAGGGCCGATGTGATGGCCATCACCAAAGCTACCAAGGCGAACGTAAAGCGCACCGGCACCCTCTCCACCAGCCAGCCCCAAAGAACGCTGCCCACGCCGGTGAATACGGCGTTCAGGCTGACGCCCGCCGCGGCCACGCCTACCCCCAGCCCCTGGTCGATGAAGTAGGCAGCCTGGTGGATGTTGGTTCCTGCCTGCACCACGAACAGGGAGCCGCCGGCAACGGCCAACATCCATAGGGTGGGCGTACCCATGGCCTCCCGCAGGCTCCAGGCCGGCTCCTCCGGCTCAGCGGCCGTCGAGGTCTTGTCCGCAACAGCAGGGGTTGCGCCCCCATCGGGCAGCAGCCCCACGTCCTCCGGCCGCTGGATGATTAGCAGATACACCGGCCCCAGCGCCACGA
>CAJWBT010000334.1 GCA_913020235.1 uncultured Chloroflexota bacterium | reverse complement strand
GAGGGGGGCACCATCATCGGCAAGAACGTCATGAACGGACTGAGTGGCGGCTTCGGCACCGGCGGCGGCATCGGCGACTACGGCCGTCCCCTCAACCCCCACAACCACGACCACGTGACCGGCGGATCGTCTTCGGGCTCCGCCGCCGCCGTGGCCTCCGGCGGTGTGGACATCTCCTTCGGCGGCGACCAGGGCGGCTCCATCCGTATCCCTTCGGCTTTCTCCGGCGTCGTCGGACACAAGCCCACGTTCGGCTTGTTGTCCCACTTCGGGATCGGGTTCGGCTCGGACCAGAGCATCGACTATACGGGTCCGATGACCCGTACCGTGGAGGATGCGGCAGCTACGCTCCAGGCCACCGCGGGCTACGACCCGTACGATCCCCGCCAGACGCGAGACGTTCCCACCAGCATTGACATTCTCGGCCGTCTGGCCGACGGTGTATCCGGGCTGCGGATCGGTGTGCTCGAGCAGGGCTTCGATGATGCCGAAGTCGAAGTGCGCGACCTAGTGATGGCGGCGGTCGACGTCCTCGCAGAAGCAGGCGCCGACGTATCCAAGGTGTCCATCCCGGAGCACCACACCGTCAGAGCGGCCCAGGCCGCGCTCACGGGCGAAGGCGCCCTTGCTGTGTTCAAAACCGGGTTCTACGGCGCCTTCAGCAGGACCTACTACCCACCCTCCCTCATCGCCGCAATCAACAAGATGTGGGCCTCCCAGGCCGACGTGCTCGCGCCACGCAACAAGCTGTCGCTCATCGCCTCCGAGCTGAGCCGCCGCAACTACCACGGCCGTGTGTACGCCAAGGCCCAGAATGTGCGTCCCACCTACATTAAGGCCTACGACTCCGCACTTGCTGACGTCGACGTGATCGTGATGCCCACGTGCATCTTGACGGCGCCCAAGAACCACACCCCTGGTAGCTACCTCGAGTCCGTCGAGGCGAACTTCGCGGCGATGAACGCGAGCGCCAACCGCAATACCCAGCCCTTCAACTACACCGGCCACCCGGCGCTCGCCCTTCCCGTGGGCAAGTCGTCGGCTGGTCTCCCGGTCAGCATGCAGCTCGTGGGCCGCTTCTTCGACGACCCGCTCATCATGAGGACTGCCTACGCCTACCAGCATTCAACCGACTGGGACAAGATCATCGGCGTCCGTGCCTGATCGGGCCAGGACCCAGGCGAAGGGAGGCTATACGTGTCGAAACCGTTAGCAGGGGCACGGGAGAAAAGAATGCCGTCCTCTGAAGTGGGTACCGTCGGCTGATCTTCTCGTGTCCTACTCCGGGACATCAAGGTCTAGTCCATCTGAGCCTTTGCCCAGGGTGAGAATGAACGCACCGACCGGCAACATGGAAGCCGCTTTCCGGGAGTTCCTGAAAGCAAATCCGGTATTCGAAACCACCCGGCTGCTGGACGACCTGCGCCGCACCGACTATGGGCGCTTGGATCGGCTGGGCCAGGTATTCCTCGACTATACCGGCGGAGGGCTATACGCAGACTCCCAGGTCCGGGAATTTTCCGAGCTGTTAGGCGGCGGCGTGTTCGGGAATCCCCATTCGGGCAGTCCTGCTTCTTCGGCGACTACCACCCTGGTGGAAAAGGCCAGGGCCTCGGTTCTCGAGTATTTCAATGCTCCGCCGGGCGAGTACGTGGCGATATTCACGGCCAACGCCACCGGCGCTATCAAGCTGGTGGGAGAAGCCTATCCGTTCCGGGCCGGAGACCGGTACTTGCTGTCCTTTGACAATCACAATTCCATAAACGGGGTCCGAGAGTTTGCCCGGACCCGGGGAGCAGATGTCACGTACGTGCCCGTGGTGCCTCCGGACTTGCGGTTGGATGAAAATCAGCTAAAGGCACAGCTCGACCGGCCCAACGAGGGCGGCAACAATCTTTTCGCCTACCCGGCCCAGTCCAACTTTTCTGGCGTGCAGCATTCGATGGAGTGGACTGCTTTAGCGCGCGAAAGAGGCTGGGACGTTCTGTTGGACAGTGCGGCCTTCGCTCCGACCAACCGGCTGGACCTGGGTCAGGTCCTCCCCGACTTTGTGCCTCTGTCTTTCTACAAGATGTTCGGCTATCCCACCGGCGTTGGGTGCCTGCTGGCCAGGAAAAGCGCCCTTGCCAAGCTCGTCAGACCATGGTTCGCGGGCGGGACCATCACCATCGCCTCGGTGCAGGCTGAAAGACACTACCTCGCCGAGGGTGAAGCGGCTTTCGAGGAAGGGACCCTAAATTACCTGAATATTCCCGCCGTTGAGATAGGACTGAGGCACATCCAGATGATCGGCATTGACCGGATCCACGACCGAGTGAGCTGTCTTACCTCCTGGCTATTGGAGAATTTGCATGGCCTGCGTCACAGTAACGGAGCGCCGGTGATCCGGGTCTACGGCCCCACCACCATGGAAGCCCGCGGGGGCACGATAACCGTCAATTTTTACGATCCCAGAGGAGCCCTAATCGACCACCGCCGCATCGACACCCTGGCCGGCCGCGCCCGGATCTCTTTGCGGACCGGGTGCTTCTGCAATCCCGGCGCAGGAGAAATTGCCCACGGTCTGACCGAGAAAGATATGGCCATGGCCTTCGAAAACAGCGAGCGCATGACCTTCGAGCAGTTCCTGAGCGTGTTGGAAGACCGGGAAGGGAAGAGCGCCGGGGCGGTCCGCATCTCCGTGGGTCTGGCCACCAATTTCGCGGATGTCTACCGGTTCTGGACCTTCGCCCAGAGCTTCATAGACCAGACCGGCGGAGAGGTCTGAGTAGGCCCCGGATATTTCCAGTACCAAGTATCGAAAATTGCCGTTACGATCATCCGTTCACCCTGAGCTTGTCGAAGGGCGCAGGGCCATTGGTTCGACAAGCTCACCACGAACGGAATTGGTGACGCGGATTATCGAAAGGAAGTACTAGCTTCCTCATCGCCGGCGTCATCCAACGACACCGGCGTTCAGCGGATTCGAGCTCGCGGCCGGTCGCAATAGTTGATTCCGATGCGGCATGGTGTACTCTGGCGTCTCAATCAAATCCCGCGGTTCGCCGTCCGCAGCGGCCAGGCCCCTGGGCGTACGGCTTGGGCAAGAAGGGGCTTCCATGCACCGGCGGCTGGGCACCGTTGACGCTCTTCTTGCCCACTTGGTACACTCGCCTCGCAAAGGGGATGAACCCTGGGATCGAA
>CAJWBT010000333.1 GCA_913020235.1 uncultured Chloroflexota bacterium | reverse complement strand
ACGCGTTCAGGGTGCGCATGTTGTGGAGCCGGTCAGCCAGCTTGATGAGCACCACGCGGATGTCTTCCGCCATGGAGACCAGCATCTTGCGCAGGCTTTCAGCGCGGAGGTTGTCCGGGTTGTCGAAGTGGTCCGGGTCCCGGCCGTCGGTATCGTAGAGGTGGACGTCCAGGCGGGTCAGCTTGGTTACGCCATCGACCAGTTTGGCCGCTTCGGGGCCGAACCGGGCCTTCACGTCCTCCAGGGTAACGTCGCAGTCCTCGACCACGTCGTGGAGCAGGGCGGCGATGATGGTGTCGGGGTCCAGGTGGAGGTTGGCGAGGAAGAGGGCGGTTTCCAGGGGGTGGGCGATATACGGCTCGCCGGACTTGCGCGTCTGGCCCCGGTGACACTCGTCGGCGTAGGCGTAGGCCCGGCCAACCTGCTCCGTCAAATCCTGGGGCATGTAGCCGGCCACCCGATCTATCAAGGCCTTGACGCCGTTTGTCGCTACCCCATGGCGATTACCCTGCATAATTGATGATAGTACTGGTGGCCCCCAGAAGTCCAGAAGGACCTCATCGCGAGTATTGTCGAATTCTACCCCTTTTTGCGGAACAATACTACCGTTTTTCGGCCTATAGTGATCACCAGCCGGCCATCATCACCTCCGTCTTTCCGGCTAGCGCATCTTCCACTGAGGTTTTCGCTTCTCCACAAATGCCCTCGACGCTTCCTTACGGTCTTCAGTACGGAGAATAGCCTCCAGAACGGGCTCCGCGAGCTTGATGGCGTATTCCAGAGGCAGGTCGCGGGTCTGGGTGATGACCTGTTTGATGCTGCGAATGGCCAGGGGCGAGCAAAGCTGAATTTCCGCCGCTATCCGGTCCGCCTCCTGGAAGAGGGCGTCCCGGTCGGGCACCACGCTCTGGATCAGGCCGATGCGGTAGGCCCTGTCAGCATCTATGTGGGCTCCGGTGAGATGTATGTACAGGGCTTCTCCGAGGGGGATGGTCCGCGACAGGTAGAAGAGGCCGAAACCGGCCAGCCCTCCGGAGTTCCGAGGCTCCGGCAGCCCAAATGCCGACTTCTGGGTGGCGATTCGAATGTCGCACTGGAGAGCTAGCTCCAGGCCTCCACCCAGGCAGTAGCCGTCTATGGCGGCGATGACGGGCTTCCAGAGGTTGATATTTCGGAACGGGAGGATTTCAAGGGTCCGCCCGGGGCCCTGGGTCTGGGCCTGGTTGATCTCTTTCAGGTCGGCCCCGGCGGAGAAGGCCCGGCCGCCCTCGCCGGTGACGATGGCCACCAGCATTTCGTCGTCGTCCTTGAACTCCCGCAGGACGTCGGTCAGTGTCCGGACGAGTTCGCTGCTGATCGCGTTCAGGGCGCGGGGCCGGTTGAGGGTTATGTAGGCAACTTGTCCCCGCTTTTCGTATCTGACTACCGGCTCATCGGTGGTCATGGATCCCTCCTTAACGTGTTCGTTGGATCATGAGTCTCGAGTGAACTCCTTTCCCCGTGCGGGCGAGGAACGAGCTGAAGGGTAATCACCCTCTATCACGCGGGCGGCCCATCGCTCGGCCAAGCATAGTAATATATAGGCAATCTGACAACCCGGAAACCCGTTTCGCCGCGTATTCATGTGGCCCGCTGGGGGTGGTCAGACTGCCAAGGTCAAGACGAATCGACATTCCAGCTTGCGCTTGCCGTAGGCCCAAAAGAAATTGGAGGGTAGACCTATGACCATCGACGTGGCCACCGGAATCGGACGAATCCTCAAACAGGAAGGCGTGGAATGGGTCTCCACCTTCCCTGTCTGCAGGGTCAACAATGGGCTGGGACGCGAGGGCATGCCCCTGCTGATGATGAGGGACGACCGGTACGCCGTCGCCGTGGCTGATGCCTTTTCTCGACTCAACGCCGGGTCCCGGATCGGTGTTTGCACGTTCCAAGGAGGGGTTAACGCCGCCGGGTTGCAGGTCGCTTATGCGGGAATGGCCCAAGCCTTCGAGGACGGCTCCCCGGTGCTCTGTATCACCGATGGAGTGCCGGCCGGGGCCACCGAGAACAGCCAGTTCGACGTGACGGCCAGCTTGAAATCGGTCTCAAAGTGGTACGGCTACTTGGATAAGCCGGAACGGCTGCCGGCTTTCATGCGCCGCGCCTTTACCATGTTGCGGACCGGGAGGCCCGGCCCCGTGGTACTGGCCATTCCAGACGCCGGCGCCCGCTACGATGAGACCGCGGACCCGTATATTCCGGTCAAGGGCTGGAAGTCGGCGCCGAATCCAGATGACGTTGCCACGGCGGTCGACCTACTTATCAAGGCCCAGGACCCGCTGATCTACGCCGGTGAGGGTGTCATTTACGCCGGCGCTTCCGCCGAGCTAAGGTTGTTGGCCGAGCTGGCCAACGCGCCGGTGATCACCACGCTGAAGGCCAAGGGAGCATTTCCCGAGGACCACCCGTTGTTCGTCGGCGTCCGTGGCGACCAGGTTGACCAGTACCTGAGCAAGAGCGACCTGGTGCTGGCGGTGGGGTCCAGTCTTTCGCCAGGCCGGTTCAGCCACGGTATTCCCAACGCGGTCGACAAGACTATCATCCACGCCACCGTGGATGAGTTGCACGTGAACAAGGTCTATCCCACGGCCGTGGCATTGATCGGCGACGCTCTTTTCACCCTTCAAGCGTTGGAGAAAGAGTTGTCGGACAAGACCTCCGGGGGCGGCAGGCCTCCCGGAAACGTGGCGGCAGAGATCAAGGCGGCCCGCGATTCGGCGATGGCCCAGTACCGGGAGGCAATGGCCTCCACCGACAAACCCATGAACCCCTACCGGGTCCATGCGGGGTTAATGGAAGTGCTCGACCCTCACAACTCGTTCGTCACCCACGAGTCTGGCAACACCAGGGATCAGCTCAGCACGGTGTACGAGACGGTGGTTCCGCGGGGATTCCTGGGATGGGGCAATGTCTCCTCTCTGGGGTTTGGCCTGGCGGCGGCCATTGCGGCAAAGATCTCGTTTCCCCAGAAGCATTGTGTCGCGGTGACCGGAGAGGCCGGCCTGGGCTACATGATGGGCAACTTGGAGGTGCCGCTGCGTCAAAAGCTAGGCATCACCATCGTGCACGTCAGCAACGGCGGTTTCTCAGGCTACGGCCCCGGATTCTGGGGCGAGGGCCACGACCCGTTCACCTTCAGGGTGCTGGGG
>CAJWBT010000332.1 GCA_913020235.1 uncultured Chloroflexota bacterium | reverse complement strand
AAGCCGCCGGTTGGTCCTGGGTATAGTCCGTCCCAATCCCCACGTGATCGATGCCGACTCTTTCCACCAGGTCGTCGATGGCATCGATGTAGTCCTCAAGGGTGGACTCGAAGGTCTTGGGAAGGAAGGGGGGAAAGGCGTTGGCGCCGATGACGCCTCCCCGCTCCGCGATCAGCTTCAAAGCGTCGTCGGTCTTGTTGCGCACATGCTTGTAAAAACCCCGGGCGTTGGCGTGGGTGCAGGACACGGGCTTTTCCGACCGCTCGGCGGCGTCCAAGGTGGTGCGGTCTCCCACGTGAGACAGGTCGATCAGGATGCCCAGGCGGTTCATTTCCTTGACGGCGTCCAAGCCAAAATTGCTCAGGCCGTCGTCGGTGCGTTCCAGGCACCCATTGCCCAGCAGGTTGCGCTCGTTGTAGGTAATCTGGATTATCCTCACGCCGAGGGCGTGAAAAAGGCCGAGGCGGTCCAGGTCATTCCCGATGGGCGCGGCATTCTGCCACCCCAGTATGACGCCGGTCTTGCCCTCCTGCTTCGCCCGCTTGATGTCCTCCACCGACTTCGCCTGGAGGAGAACATCGCTGTACTCCCCAAAACGGCGCACCCAGGCCGTGATGTTGTCCATCGTCTCTTGGAAGCCTTCCCAAACGGCGCAGGTGGCATTGATGGCCGTGACGGCGCCGGCGTGCAGGCTGCGGTAAACGGCTGGGCTGTCCCATTTGCTCACGTTCAGCCCGTCAATAACGATAGCCTCGTTGTAGGTTCGCTGGGCGGTTTCGGCACTCTCCATCACTGGCGCTCCTTGCCAAATTATGGTCCGTTTTCGCTGGTGCCTCTGGATTTCACCTGGGGAAAAGAACGACGGCGGAAGCCGGGGTTTCTAGTTTAGTCCAGCAAAGTGCCCCGCGGCGTCTGATTCTTATGGCTTGGTCGAGCGGACGAGGGGAGTCCCTGCATCACGTCTTCGGGACCCGCGGGTCCCATGCTAACCTCCTGTGAGTGCTTTGGCAATAAGGTGTCCTGGAGGCCGGCACAGGCAGGAACGGTCGAACTCCTTGAGGGGTGGTGTGGCGATCATCGTGGCCGGCAGCTTGACTTCAGCCCTACCGAGTTCAGGCTTCTCGGTGTCTTGGCGAAGAGTGCCGGGCAAGTCTTGAGTCAGGAGCAACTGTTGGAGCATGTGTGGGGCCACGCTTACGCGGAGTCCCTGGACGTGGTCCGGGTCTACATTGGATACCTGCGCCGGAAGATTGAACTTGACCCCAAGCAGCCGAGGCTGATCGAGACCGTCAGGGGCTTCGGCTACCGGTATCGGAAGCCACAACCCTGAATCACCGAGTTACCGGGCTTCGGGCTCAGTGGTTTCGGAAATAAGTCCAAGCGAGACGGCTGGTCAGTGTCGGTGCGAACACCGTTTTGACCGGTGGCGCGCCGCGTCCGTGAGGCGCCCCTCTGGCGGCGAGGCCTACGCTCGCGGCTTGCCCCGCAACAAGGGTTCCATGGTGCGCATCAGCTCCGACAGTTTGAAGGAGACTTCGACGCAGAAGTCGTCATCTAGGGGCTCCAGCGGCAGGGTCTCGTGGGCACGGGTCCAGCCCCTGCCCCATTGCTCGAATTCCATGCCGGTCCCCAGCGAGGACTGGATGTCCTCTCGGTGCCGGCTCAGAAGCTCCAGGTGGCGCAGGTTACTCTCGGTGGCGCCCTCGAAGTGGAGCCCCACTTCCACCTGCCCTTTTCGCTTCTGGACCCAAACCTCGTAGTGGACGGAGGGGTTTTGGTAGTGAAGCTTTATCAGGGTCGATGACGGGCCGGTCACGTCGAACCCGCTTAACCCTGGCGGCAGTTGCTGGCGAACCAGGTCAGACAAGGTTTCAAGGAAATCGTTGGTCTTCACGTCTAGCCCGTGACCTCCCGCGCAAGGGCCTTTCGCGCCTGCGTTCCTCGGGAGCTGGCGCCGGGTCCTCTCGAATGCTGGGCTGGGCAGCCAGGAACGCTCACCCGGCCGCTACCTCCCAGCGGTCGAACGAGCTGACTTCGGCGAGGGGTTTGCGCTGAGCCGGGCCGAAGGAGCCAAGGGGATAGCCGAGAGGAATACAGTAGACGACCTGGGCCGTGCTGGGGATCCCGAACAGCCGGTGCACCCGCTCTTCCACCTGGGGGTGCAGTGTGGTGATGGTGCCTCCTATCCCCAGGGCTCGTGCCGCCAGGAGCATGTTCTGCGCCGCCGGAATGATGGAGCCCGCGGGTCCCGGCCCTCTGGAAGTAGCGCACAGCAGGACGATAACGGGGGCTCCCCCGATCTCGTCGGAAAGCCTCATGGCCGATCTTCTCGTGTTCTTGCCCAGTGGAACATCCTCGGGGCCGTTGATCCCCTCGTCTTTTCGCTTGGCCCACCACGCTTCGCGATAGAGGACGCCCAACTGGGCCCGCAGCTCAGGGTTCCTCACCACCAGGAAATGCCACGGCTGCGAGTTACCCCCGCTCGGGGCCCTGATCGCCGCCTCCAGGATGTCCTGTAGGTCGGCATCGGGGATCGGGACGGACCTCATCCGCCGGATCGCTCGTTGCGTGAATATGGTTTCCCCCAACGGCATCGATAGACGGCTTGCCGTGGTCATGCTCAACCCTCCTCAATAGGTGCGGGGAATCTCCCGTTTTGGCTCTTGCCCAGCCGGGTCCGGTTGCTGCCCGTGCCTTTGAAAGTGTAAATCGGGCTCCGCCTCCGGTCAACGGGGGGACGGCGGTGCCGGGGCCTCGCCTGCGGGAATGCCCCTTGACATAGACAAACGAGGCGCTCTACTCTAGCGTAACGGGAGGCGCTCCGGCCCGGCCCGGCCCCGCAAGTAAGGTAAGGTAAAGATAAGGAAAGTAAAGGAGGGCGACCATGAAGGTGCTGTTGCCGAACACCACGTTCCTCAACGACATCACCACGATGGCTCCCAGGCCTACTTCGTTGAATGACAAGGTTGTGGGATTCTTGGACGGATGGGGCTGCCGCCGCGAGGACGGCACCTTCGGGATGTATCCTCTCATGGAGGAGATGCGCCAGTTGCTGGAGGAGCGGTACGAATTGGGGGGCCACATCTGGTTCCACAAGCCCAACATCTCCAAGGTAGCGCCCCCGGAGCAGATGAAGGCCCTGATTGAACAGGCCGACGTGGTGATCAACGGGCAGTGCGCTTGAGGCTCCTGCACTTCGG
>CAJWBT010000331.1 GCA_913020235.1 uncultured Chloroflexota bacterium | reverse complement strand
CTCGGTGGCGGTGGAACGGGTGCGCCGGGCGGGCGCCATCATCCTGGGCAAGACCAATACCCCGGAGTTTGGACTGTCGGGGACCACCGAGAACAAGCTGGGCGACGCCTGCCGCAACCCCTGGAACACCGAACGGACGCCCGGCGGTTCCAGCGGCGGCGCGGCGGCGGCCCTGGCGGCAGGGATGAGCACGCTGGCCACGGGCAGCGACGGCGGCGGCTCAATCCGCATTCCGGCCAGCTTCAGCGGCGTATTCGGTATCAAACCCTCCCAAGGACGGGTGCCTCGGTATGGAGGCTACGGCCGCCCCGCGGCCAATCAATTCTCCCAATCGGGACCCATGTCCCGGACGGTTCGGGACGCGGCCCTGTTGCTGCAGGTGTTGGCGGGCCCTGACTCGAGGGACCCAACCTCCATGCGGGAACAGCCCCCCGACTTCTTGGCGGACCTGGATGCGGGCGTCCGGGGCTGGCGCATAGCCTGGAGCGCCGATCTGGGGTATGCACCGGTGGACCTGGAGGTGGCCCGGCTCACCGCGGAAGCGGCGCGGCTCTTCGAGACGCTGGGCGCGATTGTGGAAGAACCGAATCTGGCCATTGAAGACCCGTTTCCTGCCTTCTGGGACATCTTCGCTACCACCGCCTACACGTCATACGGCCACCTGCTGGACGATCACCGGGACGGCCTGACCGATTACGGCCTCCGCTCCCTGGAGCACGGGGCCTATACGAGCGGAGCGGACCTGTGCCGGGCGCTGCTGCGAGTGGACCAACTACGACGGCAGATGGAGGACTTTTTCGATGGAAACGGCCGGGGGTATGACCTGCTGCTGTCGCCCACTATGGCTGTGCCGGCCTTTCCCATTGAGCAGCGGCCCTCGGTCATAGGCGGGAGGGAGGTGGAACCCTTCTGGGGCTATTTGCCCTTTACCTTTCCGGTCAACATGACCGGGCAAACCGCGTCAAGCGTGCCCTGCGGCTTCTCCGCCGACGGTATGCCCGTCGGCTTGCACATCATCGGCCCCCGGGGTGCCGAGGCCAGGGTGCTGCGGGCGTCGGCCGCCTTCGAGCAGGCCCGGCCCTGGAGCGACAAACGGCCCCCGTTGTCGTGAGGGAGCGTCCGCCCGCCCCGGAGAAACAAGGATTCGGGGATGCCTCACCCGCCTTCGGTGGGTGGGGCATCCCCGAATCTACACATATCTCCACAAGACCGTCTTTCCGGCGAAGGCCGGAATCCAGAGAATCGCTAGTGGATCCTCCTTCCGCGGAAGGGCCGGGATGACGGACAAGGTATCAACCCATTTGGGAGATACTATCGCCAGGTCATCCGCTTCGCTGATAGAACTCCGAATGGGGATAGAAGTCTTCCCAGGCCCGTTCGTAGGCGGTGATGTAAGGCACCCTTTGCAGCACCTCCCCTCGCAGGGACCCGTCGACGGCGATCCCCCGGCCCAGGTCCCAGGTGCTGCTGGTCTGGCGGTCCACCAGGGCGCCTTCCCTAAGCTCAAACTCCAGCTCCCGGTCTCCCGCCCGCCTGAGGAACGCATGCACCGCTTTGCTCTCGGCATCTGCCACTACGACCACGGGGAACGGACCGATCCAGTCATTGACCACCCCCTCTTCGCTGGCCGGCTGGAAGGGGTACGCCTTGGCATCCTCTCCCAACGCTATGCCGATGACAAAGCCGGGCTGGAACGGCTCTCTCGGGGGGCCGAACTGGCCGTATCCTTCCAAATTCAAAACCAGGGTGCCGGGGTGCTCTTCCACCCAGGCGGCCCATGGCACGATGCCCGCCGGGATTAGCTTCAAACGGGTGCCTTCCAAGTCACCGGCGATGGCCGTTCCCCAAGGTTGCGACCAGATGCTCTCGGTCTCGTGGTCCCACCAGGTCATCGCCCTCATGTACAAGGCTCCCTGGTTGCCGAAGGTGTGAGTGGTGCCATCTATCCGCCGGTCGTGAACCAGACCGGTAAAGCAGATGGGTCACCAGGTAACCAGGATAGGAACACCCCCGACCACGTCGTTCACCATCTCCCGGCGATTGAGGGGGCCGACGGGGTAAGCCCTGCTCTCGCCGTTGATTTCAACGCCTATCACCAACTCCTTGGAGTCCATGTTGGCCTGGTCCGCCGGAATGAACTGGGGCTCGTAGATTGGGGCGATGGCGTCTCTGAGCAGGAGCTGTCTGAACTGGCCGGGTTCCACCACCACGTCCCTTCGATTCTGGAGGGTCTGGTCCGGCGACGCATCCGTGGGTTGGCGGGCCTCTGTGGCGCCCGCGGCATCGTCGTCGTTTCGAGAAACCGGCAACTCCAGGGAGCCGGGTTCATCAGCGGCAATTTGAGTGAGCGGTTCAGAGAGCGCATCCTGGTAGGCGGCCTCTCCGGCGGGGGCGCCTTGCTGTGCCGGCGCGGCCGTCAGGCCGGCTGGGCGAGAAGGGTCCGCGGGCGAACTGCTCCCGCATGCAGCCAATCCGACCGCTAAGAGCATGGCGGCCACGGTCAGCGGCGCCACGCCGCGAAAGAATTTATGCTGTCTCAATGGACCTCCAAGCCATATACATTGGAATACGGCCAAGAGGCTGCCCTGGATCAATGGGCCGAGCCACCTGGTCACGGCTTAAAGCTGGAAGGTCATCTTCCAGATGCCGGGCGACATGGGGGCGTGCCGCATGAGGGAACGCATCCGGGCGTTGTTGGGGCCGATCTTCTGCTGCTCGAGCCACTCCGGTTGCTCGGAAACCTTCTCGTTCTCGAACTCGTAGATCACGCCGTACCCGGTATCACCCTTCACCCCCCTCAACCGGCGGGCCCGGATGCACCCCGCCACCTTCTCGAAATTGGCCGTGTAGACGTTGTTGTACCACTCGTTCCACTCGGCCTCGTGCTCCGCCGGGATGTCCATCCGGCCGATCTGGAGGGCGGGCGCCATGCCGCTCTGGGCTACCTCGGGCGTCAGCGTCGCCGGGCGGATTACCTCGAAGACGGGATTCAGGAAGTTGGAGCCGATGACCTGGGGCCCAACCCGCAGGGCCCACTCGGAGCGCGTCCGTTTCGTCCAACCGTCGCTGTCCACCACCGCGGGGTTCTCCAGCTCGTAGCAGGCCAGGTGCTTGGGGCCGCTCTTGACCGCCTCGTAGCGAGCGGCGTTCAGAACGCCGGGAATGGTCAGCAGCTCGGGAATGTGCTCTTCGTTGTACCAGCGGTTGA
>CAJWBT010000330.1 GCA_913020235.1 uncultured Chloroflexota bacterium | reverse complement strand
ACCGGCGGGTCCAGCGGCGGCTCCGGGTCGGCGGCGGCGGCGGGCCAGTGCACCCTCACCACCGGCAGCGACACCGGCGGTTCGGTTCGCATCCCGGCCGCCCTTTGCGGCGTCGTGGGCCTCAAGCCCACTTATGGCCTGGTCAGCCGCCACGGTCTGGCTCCCCTGTCCTGGTCCCTGGACCACCCCGGCCCCATCGTGCGGACAGTGGAGGACGCCGCCTTGATGATGAACGCCATCGCCGGGCACGACCCCCTCGACGTAGCATCGGCCAAGGCAGACATTCCCGACTACACCGCCGCGTTGAGCGGCGACGTTCGCGGCCTGCGCATCGGGTTGCCGAAGCAATACCTGGATGTGCCCCAGGACCCTCAAGTCTCCAAGGCGGTCCGCGACGCCGTCGCCTTGCTGGAGTCCATGGGCGCGGTCGTGACCGAGGTGTCCTTCCCCATGTTCGATCAGTCCCAGGCCATCTCCAGCACCATCCTGATGGCCGAAGCCGCCGCCTGCTACCGGGACCTGCTGGCCCGCGAAGGGGGCAGCATGTACCCGCCGGTGCGCTTGCGCTTCGAATCTGGCTTGTTCATCAGCGCCGCCGATTATCTGCGCGCCCAGCAGGCTAGGTCCCTGTTCAACCACCAGTTCCGCCAGCTATTGGAGCAGGTGGACCTGCTGGCCGGGCCCACCGAGCCGGTAACCGCGCCCAAGCTGCTGGCCACCAAGGTGCAGGCAGGGGAACAGACGGTGGGGACCGTGGCGGCCCTGACCCAGTACACGCGACCCTACAACATCACCGGCTCTCCCGCCATCGCCATTCCCTGCGGTTTCTCCGATGCGGGCCTGCCCATCAGCCTGCAGCTGGCGGGCCGCCCCTTCGATGAGCTGAGCGTCCTCCGGGCCGCCCACGCCTACGAGCAGGCCACCGCCTGGCACAAACGCCGGCCGCCTCTCTAGAGCGCCCACTGGTTTTGAACCGCATAGGGCACCGACATGCCCAGACCGGGCCTTACTTCGGCGCCGCCGGCGCCGCTATTGAAGTACCTCGCCCGCTTGAACCCGTTTTCTGGAATCGGCCTACCACGCGTTGCCCTGACAGTTAAACTCGAAGAGTGGCATTGATGGCGGCCAAAATCCCCCTGTGTCCCCCTTTGTAAAAGGGGGATTAAAGGGGGATTTCCATGTCGCGAAGCAGCGCAATGGTCGGTAGCCCGGACCCCTGGCTCCCGCCATTCTCGTGTACAATTCAAGCACCGGCACGCCAGCCAATGTGTTTCCCCACAACTTGGTGCGGGCCAATTTGCCAGCCATTTTGCCAGAGATTATGAATCAGATAACCGCGGTGACCTTCGACCTGTGGCAGACCTTGCTCCTGGACAACCGGGAGATGGGGCGGGCCCGGGCTCTGGTGCGGCTGAAGGGCGCCCAGGACGCCCTGGGCCGGTTCGGCGAAGAGTACGACCTGGAGCACATCCGGGAAGCCTACCGGGCCTGCTACCGCCGGTGTCACCAGATCCGGGATGACGAGCGCGACATCAGCTTCAGGGAGCAGGTCGAGACCTTCATCAACAACGTCAGCCCCGGCCTGGTGGACCGCCTGGACCGGGGCACCATCGAGGAGATCCTGCGGATATACGCCGACTCCTTTTTCGTGCATCCCCCGCAGCCCCATGCCGAAGCCATTCCCGTGCTGCGCGCCCTGCAAAGGATGGGATTGCGCCTGGGACTGATCTCGAATACGGGGATGACTCCGGGGACCACGTTCCGGACGTTCTTGAAGCAGAAGGGGATCCTGGGATACTTCGACACCCTGACTTTCTCCGACGAGGTCAGGCTGGCCAAGCCCTCCACGGAGATCTTCCTGATGACGCTCCGCACCATGGGAATTTCCCCCGCCCAAGCGGTGCACGTGGGCGACCACGCGGTCAACGACGTGGTGGGAGCCAAGCGGTCCGGCTTGAAGACCGTGTGGATAACCGGGTTCTACGAGAGGGAAGACCCCTCGGACCCCAGGTCAGAGCCCGATGCCGCCGTTTCGGACTTGGGCCAGGTGGTCGCGGCTATTGTCGAACTGTCCGGCCGTGGGCCCCTCGCTGACCCCGGCGCACCTGATCCGTCCCGTAGTAGTTAGAGGCAATGTCAGAGTGCCACTCATCTGATGGCCGGGCGCCGCTGATGGTCGGGCGCCGAGCCTTGACAAGCTCAAGGCAGGATGCTACTGTCGAGTTGCCGCTGCTCCCAGGCGAGATTTGCTTTGCTCCGCTCTTCCTCCGGTAGATCACCGGAGGTTTTGGTGTCCACGAGAGCGGCATCAGTGGGGAATTGAGACCTTCCTCGCGTTGAGAGGCCCATGGAAGAGGCCGGTCCCGAAAACAGCATGGCCGAGCTGCGAGAGCTGTGCGACTCCATACTTTCCCGGCGGCCTCTCATCCTGGCCAGCAACCGCGGGCCGGTCGAACACCAGATGACGCCGGAGGGGCGCCCCGAGGCCCGGAGGGCAAGCGGAGGGGTGGTCACGGCCCTCAGCTCCCTGGCCCATAACGCCGAGTTTACCTGGGTGGCCAGCGCCATGGGCGAGGGGGACCGGACCGTTGCCGGCAGCGGCCCAGGCCGCCACGTCAAATCACCGCTGCCCGGGCACAAGATCAACCTGCGATACGTCGTCACGCCCCGCCGCGTCTATCACAAATATTACAACGTGCTCTGTAACCCCTTGCTCTGGTTCCTGCAGCACTACATGTGGAACCCGCCCTACAACCCCAACGTCGACGCCACCGTCCATGACGCCTGGAACGCCGGATACGTGGCCGTGAACCAGGCCTTCGCGCGGGCAATTGTGGAGGAGGCCCGGGAGTACGGCCAGGCCCCCGTCGTCATCGGCCATGACTACCACCTCTACCTGTTGCCGGAGTACGTGCGGCAGGAGATCCCCGATGCCATCATCCAACATTTCATTCACATCCCCTGGCCCGCATCCCGCTACTGGCAGATGATCCCCGGCTACATCACCAAGCGAATCTGCGGCGCCCTCTGCGCCGCCGACTTGGTGGGTTTCCAGACCCCCCTGGACCGGCGGAGCTTCCTGGACGCCATTGAGGAGTTTCTCCCCGACGCGAAGGTGGACCACCAGGCGGGCGTGATCGAGTGGCGAGGCCGTCAGACCCAGGTCAAGGTGTACCCCATTTCCATCAACGTCGCCGAGGTACAGAGGA
>CAJWBT010000329.1 GCA_913020235.1 uncultured Chloroflexota bacterium | reverse complement strand
TTACCAGGCTTTGGGTGAACGCAGCGTCGCTGCCATTCGAAGCGCTGCGGTCAAAGGGCGCTTTCGCTGAGTCGAAGGTCATGTACTCGTGAATGGATATCCGCTCGTTGGTCATCAG
Organism: uncultured Chloroflexota bacterium; assembly: GCA_913020235.1. The sequence goes on along the minus strand of CAJWBT010000329.1, from coordinate 3,093 downwards.
CAGGCCGGTCTCTCCCACCCAGGAAAGCTCCCCGCCGATGCCGATGTCCCGGTTGGGGCCGGTGGCCAATACTCGCTCGTTGGCGCCATCCGGAGCGACGGCGCCGATGTCATTGGGCCGGTCCGTGGCGCCAGGCTTGTAGGTCGTGAACGCGATGGCGCCTCCCCGGGGGTCCCAGGCTGGGTCCAACTGTGCGCCGGGGTCGGTTGTGAGCCGGCGTGGCACCGCGTTTTCGGCGAAGGCGGGATCCCCGGTCACGGGAGGCGTCGTCGCCGCTGGGGTGCGCGCCGGAGGGGCTGTAGCTCGCGCGGTCGCCGCTGGGGTGAGACCCGGAGGGGCAGTCGCTCGCGTGGTCGCCGGTGGGGTGAGACCCGGAACGGCCGTGGGTTGCGTGGCCGGTACCGAGGTGAGCGCCGGAGGGGCCGTAGGTTGGGACGTTGGGGCTAGCTCCGTCTTGATGCTGGAGCACCCCGCGGCCAACGATACAACCAAAACGATGATCATAGTGGCCATTCTGTATTTCATACATACATTATGTGGCGTCGAAATCGGTTTGTCTAGCGCCGGTTCGGGCGTGTTTCAACCCCAGCCGTGCCTGTATGCGGCTTTCGCCCGGCGATCACCCCTTCGGGATTGGAATGCCCCGGTCTCCATTTTCCCGTAGAATCAATTCACCGGGTGGCGCAACACCCGTTTCGAAAACTTTAGGCAAAGCCAGAAGGCTCTTTAAGAAGGGAAGCACATGATCCGACCATGTACGAAGAAAGATTTCGAGACGATCTGCGAGATCATCAACGACGCAGCGCAAGCCTATAAAGGGATCATTCCCGCCGATTGCTGGAAGGAGCCTTATATGTCCGAAGACGAGCTGCGCCGGGAGATCGAGGAGGGGGTCCAGTTCCTGGGCTTCGAGGAGGACGGGGAGCTGTCTGGCGTCATGGGAATCCAAGACGTCGAGGACGTGACCCTGATCCGGCACGCCTACGTCCGCACGTCCAAGCGGAATCAAGGCATCGGGGACCGGCTCCTGTCCAGCCTGACCGCCGGCGCCAGTCGCCCGGTGTTGATCGGCACCTGGGCCGATGCGACGTGGGCCGTCCGCTTCTACGAAAAGCGTGGATTCAGGCTGGTCTCCACCGCGGAGAAGGACCGGCTGCTGGAGCGTTACTGGTCGGTGCCCCGGCGACAGATGGACACCTCCGTGGTCTTGGCGGACGAAAGGTGGTCCGGCGACATTCGAGCTTCGGGCCGAGACCGCTAGTACTCAGGCAACTTGGTATTAGCAGGATGTCATTCTGAGGAGCGGAGCGAAGAAGAATCTCAGCGTAACAACGAGATTCTTCGCTTCGCTCTGAATGACAACTATCAGTTTCAGTTTGACCTAGTACTATTCTGCTGTCTTGTAGATAGCGTTACATCGGCGAAAATGGGCGACATTTCCTGCCCGCGGCCGTCTTTCCGGCGAAGGCCGGAATCCAGTTAGCGTCTCTCTGGACCCCCATTCGCCCTCGCCCGCGATAAACTTCGCGAAGAATCTCGTCGATATCATGGGATTCGTCGTAGCGCTGCCCATAAGAATGTCATCCTGCAACAACCAAGTTGAATGAGTGGCGGGTCGCGTTGCCGGAGGTCATGGCCGTCGCTCGAGCCGTTGGCCAGCCCACCTGGGCTCCCGCTTTTCGAGGCGGGCGGATATGCCTTCCTGGGCTTCCCCGGCCAGCAGGTCGCTTAACATCATCCGCTCGGCCAACTCGTAGGCCGCGGGACGGTCCATCTCCAGCTGCCGGTAGAAGGCCGGCTTGCCGTTGGCCACGGCCCAGGAACTCCCGCGGCTGATCTGGCGGGCCAGGTCCATGACCGCCTCCCCCAATTCCTCCGGCGGCACCACCCGGTTGATCAGACCGGACTCCAGGGCCTCCCGGGCCGGTATGGGAGTTCCGGTCAGCAGCATCTCCATGGCCTTCTTGGGCGGAACGAAGCGGGAGACGGCAACGGCGGGCGTGGTGCAAAACATGCCCATCAGGACTCCGGGCGTGGCGAAGGAGGCGGTTTCCGACGCCACGGCCAGGTCGCAGGTGACGGCCAACTCGCAGCCGGCGGCGGTGGCCAGACCCTGTACCTGGGCGATGACCGGCTTGGGCAGCGACCGGATGGCCTCCATGACCTCGGCGAAGGTGGCGAAGAGGTGCGCGTAGCTCTCCTCCTCGCGGGCCGCCATCTCGGTCAAGTCGTACCCCGCGCTGAAAACCGGCCCGTTCGACCGAACTACGACCACCCGGACGGACGGATCCTCCCTGGCGTCCCCCAGGTGGGTTTTCAGCGCCGCCAGCACCGCCAGGGACAGCGCGTTACGTTTTCTGGGGTTGTTGAGGGTCAGGACGGCGATGCCGTCGGTCAGCTCGTACAGGACCGGTTTTTCGGACATGGGTCCGCTCCTCGATGGCCGGGCTCAGTTCCTGTCGTAGCGGCCGTAGGCGCGGGCGAAATCGCAGAAGTGTTGCACCAGCTCTTTCCTGGCGTCGGGTGGAACCTCGCACCCAGAGGCCAGGATGAAGCCGCTGCCGCCGGCGGCGGTGTCCACGCAACGCCTTATCTCGGCCTCCATCTCCTGCTCCATGCCCGAAAGGAAAATATCGGTGGCGACGTTGCCGATGATGACCGCCTTGCCCTCCGCCTCCCGCACCATCTTTTCCAAAGATGAAGGGGTATCCATGCTGATTGCCGAGCAGCCAGTCTCAACGATGTCCTTCATGATTGGGTCGATATAGCCGCACACGTGCAACGCGATGCCCGTCCGGCGCTCTTTGAAGTGGTCCACCAACTGCGTGTGGTAGGGCTTGATGAAATCCCGGTATATCGGCGGGGAGATCAGGCTGCACGATGCCGGTGCCTCTGAATAGCTCAGCCCCACTCTGAGCGCCGAGATAGCGTCTCCGAATTTAGAGGCCAGTTCGGTAGTGAAACGCATCAACTCGTGAACGAATGAAGGGTCGTCGACAGTGTCCATTATGAGCCGCTCGGCGCCCCGCATGGTCACCGCGATGGCCCAGGGGCCCACGATGACACTCCCCACCGGGGACTCCTCGATGGCCT
>CAJWBT010000328.1 GCA_913020235.1 uncultured Chloroflexota bacterium | reverse complement strand
GGCGGAGGTCTGCAAAACCTCTATTCGGCGGTTCGAATCCGCCCGTCGCCTCCAACCAATTTCGTCGCTTCGGAGCGGCGCGGCTCTCCCCTCTTGCTACCCCGATAGTCTGGTTTTGGCTCGGTGCCGGCCAAGACTTCGCCGTCGAGCACCGCTCCCCCAAGCCGGCCCTGCGGCTCGGAGGGCCCACCAGCCCTCATACCGGCGCACACCAGGGATTTCACCGCCAAAGCGGTACAGTCTCTCCACTACCTACCTACTGCGTTAACAAGGCAATACCAGAGGTTCACCAGCCGGGGTGGCGGAACGGTAGACGCGGCGGACTTAAAATCCGCTACCTTCACGGGTGTGTGGGTTCGACTCCCACCTCCGGCACCAACTTTCCAGGCACGAAAAAAGGCCCCTGAGCGATTTCAGGGGCCTTTTGGTCTTGACTGATTTCTCGTTTGACAGCCAAGTTGACAGCCACGGGGTTTGAAACCGCATTAACCGGTGAGGATTCAGCGGAATCGGAGACAAGCAGCGAGGGCAACACTCCTTGACCTTGAGCATACGCTTTCGCTAGACTTCGAGCATAAGAACGGCACATGAATTTGATGGACTGCGATCTTGGAGCTACCGCGATGCCAGCCAATAGGGGTCTGCCTGGAGGTCGTCTACTTGCGCCGGTACGATCGCTAAATCGGCATTGAGTGCTCAGGTGCCTGAGAGCCAGGGTTACGTCCCGCCAAGTGGCGGATGAGCTTGTCATCCTCGCCGAGTTGCTAGGCCGGTGTCGCTGGCAGAAACTGGGGTTCAACCTCCGGCTGTGCGAGGGCCGGAGGTGCCCGATAACGGCGGCTGACGGCCCACTCGCGGCGTTGTTCGGCTAGGACGGCGCCGACCCAGGCGGCCGGCGGCCATCCGATTTGGGGAAATACCCACGACAGCGATCCAGCGTCGGATCTCTTTGTTCCGGAGTTCTCGAGAGTTGTTGATCTGGATGCGCCTCCAGTGCACCGCTGGGAGACTAGCGAAGGCTAGGATGTCTAGCTTCGCCTGCACCAACAGAGAGACCGCCTGAGGGAACCGTTCGTCCAGTTGAGCGACGACGCGCTTGGGTTGGGCATGGGCCAGTGTATGTCCCTCTAACCGAGCATCGAAAAGACAACCGGACCTAAACCGGACTCGAAGGACCGGCGGGAACTCAGCCAAGGAGTGCAATTAGCTTGAAGGCGATGGTGTTGGAACGGTTTGGAGAGCCGATGACCTGGAGGGAGGTGCCTTACCCGAAGCCCGGCCCCCGAGAAGTGCTGGTCGGTGTGAGGGCAAACGGCCTCTGCGCCACTGACCTGAAGATCTCGGACGGGGCTGTTTCCTCCGTAACTCTTCCCCACATCTTGGGCCACGAGGTGGCCGGTGAAGTGGTGGAGATTGGCGACGGGGTAGAGGGCCTTGAGCCGGGCGATCACGTCACAGTATTTCCGTCCTTGGCGTGTGGCGCCTGCGAGGCCTGCCGCACGGGCCGGGAGAACCTGTGCCAGCGGGCGCCGCGCATGGGCTTCGAGTTGAACGGCGGTTTCAGCCAGTACATGCTGGTCCCCGGCTGCAACGCCGTCAGGATCGACCGGGCGGTGGCCTTGGAGGAGGCGGCAATCCTGCCCGATGCCGTTGCCACTGCCTACCACGCGCTGGTATGCCGGGCCAGGGTACGGGTGGGCGAGACGGTGGTGGTCATCGGCGTGGGCGGACTGGGCATTCACGCTGTGCAAATGGCTCGTATCATCGGGGCGGAGGTCATCGCCGCCGATATAGCGCCGGAGAAGCTCCGGGCCGCCGAAGAGTTTGGCGCCAAGGTAGTCAACAGCGGCAGGGAGGAGCTGCCGGCCAGGGTGAAGGCCCTCACCGGCGGCCTGGGGGCCGATGTGGTTGCCGAATGCGTGGGTGGGGACGCAGTCTCCAGCGTGCTGAACGAGAGTATTGCCTGCCTCAGGCCGGGTGGGCGGCTGGTGGTGCTGGGCTACGCGTACGGGCAGCCGCTGTTGGTAGACACCGCCGAGATGATCTACGGCCAGTGGAGCATACTCGGCACCCGGGGCTCTACCTACCAGGATGTGGTGGCCGCGGTGCGTCTGGTCGAGAGCGGACGGCTCAAGCCGGTGGTTTCCGCGCGCTTCCCGCTGGAACGGGCCAACGAGGCGATCGCGGTGCTGCGGGAGAGCCCTCCCTTGGGCCGGATAGTGCTGACTTCCTGAAGGGATGAGAGAGGATCGCCTTCAATCTGTTGGCGGAAGACCTCTCCGGAAAGGCCCCCCAAGGGAAGCGTTAGGGCTCGATGACTACCCGCAAGACCTGCCGCCGCTCCTCTTCGGCGAATTGAAAGGCGGTGGCGGCCTCCTCCAGAGGGTACTTCCGGGTGATCAGCGGATTTAGGTCCACCCGCTTGGAGGCCACCAGGGCCGTCGCCAAGTGGAAGTCGGCGCGGGTCATGGCCCGCGGGAACATCAAGGCTGTCTCCTTGCGGTACAGCCGGTAAAGGTCCAAGGAAGGAAGTGGCTGAGGGGAAATGCCGTATTGGAGCACCCGGCCTCCCGGCTTGACCATGTCGAGTGCCTGCTGGAGCGTTTCGGGGCTCCCCACCGCTTCGACGACCACGTCGGCGCCGAGGCCGCCGGTGAGTTGGGTCACCCGGGCGACGGGGTCCTCGTCGACGGCGCTGAGAGCGAAGTCCGCTCCCATCTTCTGGGCCAGGTCCAACTTCCACCTGCTGCGCCCAACGGCGATGACCGGGTAGGCCCCGGAAAGATGAGAAAGCCGGGTGTGCATCAGGCCCGAAGCCCCCTGACCCAGCACCGCCACCGACTCGGTGGGCTTGATGCTCGTCTGACGCTGGGCGTGGACCACGGTGCTCAGCGGCTGAATCAGGGCCCCTTCGGCGAAGGAGACGTCAGAAGGCAGCTTCAACGCCAGGGTTGGAGGCACTGTGAGATGCTCGCGCAGCGAGCCGTCGGTCTCCCGCCCCATGAACCGGCCGTTGGGGCAGAGGTTTTCCTGGCCCAGGATGCACATCTCACATTGGTTGCAGCTCAGGTTGGGGTTCAGGACCACGGCGTCGCCGGGGCTGAAGCCGACGACGCCTTGCCCCACCTGTTCCACGACGCCAGCGGCTTCGTGACCGGGGACCCGTGGATAGCTGACCGGCGTCTGCCCGGCATAGATGTGCAGGTCGGTGCCGCAGATGGCGGTGG
>CAJWBT010000327.1 GCA_913020235.1 uncultured Chloroflexota bacterium | reverse complement strand
TGATGGCCACCTGCTCGATGGTGGCCACCCCCTTTTGAGGCTCGATGACGCCGATGGATTCCTGGGGGTCGCGGCCCAGGTACTTGATTACCGCGCCAACCCGGTCCTCCGTGGGAGGACAGAGGGGCAGGCCGTCGGTCCAGCCCTGAGTCAGGGCCAGCTCGAAGAACTCCCAGTAGTCGGCAATGTCCGCGGCGGGCGAGGAGTAGCGGCCAGCCATGGCGGTTAGTCTCCTGTAGTTTGTTTCCCGAAGCGTATGGGACGACCGGCTTCTAATATGAAGGGATGGGCGCCGGGCCCGGCAGCAGTAGCGTAGGCGGCGTGGTCGACCCTGTCAAGTGGCTTCCGAGCTTGGCCCCGAGACGATTCGGGTGGCCGGGCTGGTGAAGACAAACCGCTATTGGGGTTGCGGCCCGTGTACAATATCCTGGCAGCTGCTCGGGCAAGTCGGCTCGGGACGGATGGACCCGTTTTGAGCCTTGCTTGAGGATTTTGCCAGCCGGGTGGGAGCCGTTAGCCGGTCAGGAACAGGACCCGGGAAACCGCAAGCGGAGGCGGGATATGCAGTTCGGTTTCGTGCCCCGTCGATTAATGGGAAACCCGGCAGATATGGACCCTTCCCACCCCTTCGATGAATGGATCAAAGACCTGGAGATAGTGATCGGAACGGCGGCATCGGGGATCGCGTCAGGCTGGCGGGGTTTCTTGCCGTTCGGCCTGGTTCCGCCGGCCGGTTGCCCCGTACATGAGGCTACCGGGACGATGAGATAGTAGCCGGCCTGTTGAAGACTGGGTTCCCAATTGGCAGTGGAGGTAGCAACTATGGCTAGCAGCAGCGGTCCCACTTCGGAGCTATGTCGTTGGGTGTGTTCCACCCGGTACCAGGACCTGCCCGCCGAGGTGCGGGAGGAGACGGTCACCCTCCTGTTCGATCAGGTGGGCTGTATGATCGCCAGCGCCACCCTGCCTTCATGCCAGCCCGTGGTGGACCTGGTGGTCAAACTGGGCGGCCCCGAGGAGTGCACCATTGTGGGCCACCCGGTCCGGACCTCGGTGATGAACGCCGCGCTGGCCAACGGCACAATCGGGCACGGAGACGAAGTGGACCCCACAGGCCAACGGGGCACCGGGCACTACGCCGCCACAACTGTTCCGACGGCTCTGTGCGTCGGGCAGTATGTGGAGGCATCGGGTCAGGAGTTTGTCCGGGCTCTGGCCCTGGGGTCTGAAGTGGCCGCCCGCAGTCAGAGCGTCCTGGCGCACTACGGCACCAGGGAGCAATTTGTCGCCAGCGTGGGCGCGACGCTCGGGGCCGCGGTTATTACGAGCCTGTTGCTGGGGCTGGACGCCGATGGCATGGAGCACGCTTTGGGGCTGGCCGCTTCGGGAGCCTGCGGCCTTGCCTGCCATCACCTGGAGGACCTGCACCAGATCAAGTCGCTGAACCATGGCAGGGCCGCGCAGGCGGGCGTCCTCTCCGGGTTGCTGGCCCAGCAGGGTTTCCACGGCCCGCGAGAAGTCCTGACCGTGGAAAACGGGTTCTTCGACGCTTTCCTGGGGCTGCCGTGGGCAGGCAATGATGTGGCGCGGGGATTGGGGGAGGAATACCTGATGCGGCAGATTGCCTACAAGCGACACCCGGTAGGCGGCCCCGACCAGACGCCGGTATACGCTCTGCTGGAGCTGATGAAGGTCCACCGGCTGGGCGCCGACGATATCGAGGAGATTCAGGTATCGGTATCCCGCCACGCACACCACATAGTGATGACCAACCAACACCCCTCAGTGCACATGGAGACGGTCCTCTCCCTGGCAGCGGTGTATGAAGAGGTGGCTTTCAAGCACATCCACGACCCCGCGTATCGCCAGGACCCTCGATTCAAGGCCTTCCGGGAGAGGGCCCGTATCCTCATCATCCCCCGCCCCCAGCCGGCCACCTTCGCAGAGCGGTTGGAGATGGGTATCACGGTGCGGACCCGGGCCGGAGAGACATTGCACCAGGACCTCCGCTATCCTCTGATGACCGGAGAAGAGATACAGCAGAAGTTCAGAGGCCTGGCCGGAATGCGGCTCAGCGGAGACCAGGTGGCCGGCCTGGAACAGAGTCTAAAGGCGGTCGAGACCGCAGGCAATGTGGCCCCGCTAATTGCTGAACTCCAAATAGACTACTAGAGGCCGTGTGCCCGTGGGTTTGGTGAACCTCTCTGGATCGAAACCTAATCGGGGGAGTTTTCCAAAAGAAGTTTCCCCAGATAGAATCATGACACCATCCCACTCCGGAGGATAATATGGACAAGATCACCGAGTACCTGAGTTCCTACGCCGCATCCTTGAGGTTCTCCGATCTACCCGAGGGAGTCGTCGAGAAGACGAAGCGGGTGATACTGGACACCCTCGGGTGCGCCTTGGGGGGCTACACCAGCGAGCCCAGCAAGATCGCCCGGTCCATGGCCGAGGTCACCTGCGCTCGTCCCGCCACCGTCATCGGCAGCGGGCAGAAGACCACCCCCGACCTGGCCGCCTTCGCCAACGGCGTGATGATCCGCTATCTGGACTACAATGACATCGTTCTGTCCAAACGCGGCGCCGGCCACCACAGCGACGACATCGCCGCCGTTTTGTCTCCCGTCGAGGTAGCCCATGGCAGCGGCAAAGACGCGATCCTCGCCACCGTCCTCGCCTATGAGGTCAACTGCGCTTTCCCTGAGCAGATTGACATTCGGGCCGGTGGTTGGGACGCCTCGGTTTTCGGCGTAATCGCCTGTGGGGTGGCCGCGGCCAAGGGCTTTGGTCTGAGCAGGGAGGAGATCGCCCAGACCGTCAACCTGAGCGTGGTTCCCAACATGGGCCTCTTCCAGGCCCGAATCGGCGCGGTCTCCTTCTGGAAAGGGGCAGCTATGGCCAATGCCGCCCGCAACGCCGTGTTCGCCGCCATGTTGGCCGCCAAAGGGATGACCGGACCGGACCCCATCTTCGAAGGTCGCGGCGGGCTCTTCAACGCGGCCACCGGACCATTCGAGTTGGACCCATTCGGCGGCGACGGGCGGCCCTTCGCAATCTTGGGAGCCACCATCAAACACTTCCCCCTGGGCTCCGTGGCCCAAACGGCGGTGGAGGCGGCCCTCAGGATACGCCCGAAGCTGGCGAGCATCGATGACATACAGGAGATCCATGTCGAGACCTGCAGCCCGATCATGTCTGGGGACCCGGACAAGTGGGACCCCCAGACGCGGGAGGCCGCCGACCACAGCATGCCGTACAGCGTGGT
>CAJWBT010000326.1 GCA_913020235.1 uncultured Chloroflexota bacterium | reverse complement strand
GGCGGCGCATCCCCGAGTTCGTGGCCACGGCCTTCCGCACGGCCATGTCCGGCCGGCCCGGCCCGGTGCATCTCACGCTGCCAATGGACGTGCAGGAGCAGAAGATATCCGAAGATGAGCTGCCCCGGTACCTCCCCCGTGAGTACCGGAGCCAGGGCCGTTCCCAGGGGGACCCGTCCCTGATCGAAGAGGCAGCTGCCCTCCTGGGCGGCGCCAAGCGGCCGGTGATAATCGCGGGCAACCCGGCGCGTTATTCGGTGGAGCCGGAGCAGCTACAGGGGCTGGCCGAGGCCACCGGCATCCCCGTCTTTACCGTGGAGCAGGCCCGGGGTCTGCTCGACGACGACCATCCCCTGTGTTTCGGCTACGCCGACGGGGCGCTGAACCCCGCTGCCCGCCGTTTCAGCGAAGCCGACGTGGTGCTGCTGCTGGGCAAGCGGCTGGACCACCGCTTCCGCTTCGGGGAGGTCTTCAGCCCCGCCGCCCACATCATCCAGGCGGACCCTTCCCCGGCGGAGATCGGGCGCAACCGGGGCGTTGCCGTGGGCCTGTTGGGGGACCTGGGCGCGCTGGTGGACCAGCTGGCCGCCGCCGTCAAGCCCGGCTCTCGCCAAGGTATCGCTCCCTGGGTCGACCAGCTCCGAAAGGACCGCACCGCCTGGCTGCAAGAGATGCGGGACAAGGCTGGGGGCGAACCGATGCACCCGATGGACGTGTACGCCGGATTGGAGCATCTGATCGACCGGGACACGGTTATAGTCTTCGACGGCGGCGATTATGTGCAATGGGGCCGCGGCTACGTCAAAGCCCGGAGGCCCGGCCGCTTCATCCGGCTGGGGCCGCTGAGCCACCTGGGGGCGGGCATCCCCTACGGCATGGCCGCCAAGCTCGCCTATCCCGACGGCAAGGTGCTGGTTTTCATCGGCGACGGGGCCTTCGGCTTCTACGCCATGGAGTACGACACCTGTGTGCGCCATAACCTGGCGATAACCACGGTGATGGGAAATGACCACACCTGGGGAATCGACAAGACCTTTCAGCTTGCTTACTTCAATCGGGCCGTGGCCACCGACCTCCGCTCCGTCCGGTACGACAAGCTGGTGGAGTCGCTGGGGGGCTACGCCGAGTACGCCGAGACGCGGGCAGAGGTTGGCCCAGCCGTCGAAAGGGCCCTCGCTTCCGGGCGGCCCTCCCTGGTCAACGCGGTGATCCGATCCGAGCCCAGCCCCCTGGCGGCAGCCATGATCGCGAGGCGCACCGGGCGCTAGGAGTTGGAACACACCGGACCGCCATGGACCCTACCCAATGCTGGGTTGACAGGCTCAGGACCGTCCGCTCCAGGACGTCCGGTTTGGCGATAGTTACCAGGAGGGTCGATCACGGCTCATTGCGGACCACCTGGAGGGGGAGGAGCCGTGGTTGTCCCTGATCTCTCCTTGTCAGATGGTCTCTGCGGGCGACTCTTGGGGTTTTCAGGATGGCCGGTCATTGCGGACCGGTGGACCGGCGGCTCAGTGGCTGGTTTTGATCACCGCCCGGCGGTGGGTGCCCTCCCCGAGCTTGCGGTCGCCCTCGTAGGCCTCCACCCGAAAAGTCAGTTTGTTGCGGTCAATCTCGGTCAGCTCCGCGTAAGCGATGATGGTGGCGCCAATGTCCGCCGGGGCCAGGTGCCGGACGTTAACCTCGAATCCGACCGATGTCTGACCGTCTTCCAGTAAATCGTGCACTCCCTGGATGGAGGCCAGCTCCATCAGCTCAATCATGGCTGGGGTGCTGTACTTGTTCACATGCCCCGCCACATTGTGGTGGCAGACCAATGTCTGTTTCTGACCCTTGAGGCCGGGGCGAATCTTCGAACTCACCATAGAACTGTGCCTCCTGATCGGCTAGAGGTTGCGGTGCCTGTCATCATAACAGATGGCCCGGCGGCAGCCCCGCGCCCTCTCTTCCGAGAGGGCCGGTCGGAACGGTTGAGGCTGTCTCAGATACCTACCCGCCTGTTGAATGCGACCCGACATTGATATATCATGCACCCCACCAGGATGCTTCTGATATGGACACCAAAAAGGACCTGCTTTCGGTTACGGACCTTTGTGCCGATGAGACCCGCGGAATCATCCGGCGGGCCCGGCAGATAAAGGCGGACGGGACATTTCAGCCCCTCCGGGGCAAGAGCATCGCCCTGCTGTTCGAAAAACCCTCGCTGCGCACCCGGGTCAGCTTTCAGGTGGGAATCAGCGAGCTGGGCGGGTACTCCGTCTACCTTGGCAAGGATGAGGTGGGCCTCGGTGGCCGCGAGCCGGTGGCCGACATCGCTCGGGTGCTTTCCGGATACGTGGATTGCATCGTTGCCAGGGTCTTCAGCCACCAACATCTTGTGGAACTGGCCCGATATGCCACCGTGCCCGTGATCAATGCCCTGTCCGACTGGGAGCACCCGTGCCAGACCATGGCCGACCTGCTGACCATAGACGAACACCTGGGCGGACTGGAGGGCGTCAAGCTGGCCTTCGTTGGCGACGGCAACAACGTAGCCCGGAGCTTGTGCCTGGCCCTCCCGGCGGTGGGCGTAGGATTCACCATGGCCGCACCGGACGGATATGAGCTGGATGAGGCCTCGTTGAAGCTGGCCCGCCGGCGGGCTGAGCCGGCGTCGGTGGAGGTGCAGGCCGTGAGGGACCCGGTACAGGCGGTCACCGGCGCCGAAGTCGTGTATACCGACGTGTGGGCCAGCATGGGGCAGGAAGAGGAGTCAAAGCGCCGCCGGATGGCGTTCATGGGGTACGCCGTGGACCCGGCCCTGCTTGCCCAAGCCAAAGCCGGCGCCCTGTTCATGCACGATATGCCGGCCCACTACGGCGAAGAGGTGCCGCCTGGAATGCTGGAGCACCCCCAGTCGGTGGCCTATCAGCAGGCCCATAACCGCAAACCAGCCCACATGGCTATCCTGGAGTTTGTCCTGGGCGGAGCCGGAGCGTAATCTTGAACCTTCCCATCGTGGCCGTCGTCGGGCGGCCCAACGTCGGTAAGTCGTCTCTTTTCAACCGGATCCTGGGCCGCCGCCAGGCCATCGTGTCGGAGGTGGCCGGGACGACTCGGGACCGGTTGCTGGCCGAGGCCCAATGGGACGGCCACAGCTTCATCCTGGTGGATACGGGAGGCCTGGAATCGAACCCGGAGGGGTCCATCCGGGAAAAGGTCCAGGAGCAGGCGGACATGGCCGTGGCCTCCGCCGACGTGATCATTTTCATGACCGACGTGGCCGACGGCCTGA
>CAJWBT010000325.1 GCA_913020235.1 uncultured Chloroflexota bacterium | reverse complement strand
CCTCCGAGGGCAACGAAATGGGGAACCTCAAGCAGCGCACTGGGGAAGAGCCGGACTACACGATACGCCGCATCGTGGAGCACGTGGTGGAGATGGAGGAGATACGCCTGACCCATATTCGGATGGCTCTCACCGGCGACAAGGACGTCAATCCGGAAATCCGGTAGCCAGCCCGAGTCCGGCCGGTTGCTGGACAAGTCATCAGCCTTCTTGGCGGATCAAGTTCCTATCGCTTCGAAACTGGCGCGCTGAGCGTGACCTTGCAACACTGCTGTTGCCGGTGGCATCCGGCCCGGCGGATTGATTCGCAAACCCCGGAGGCGGAAATCCCGGAAATCAACGAGCAGGAGAGTCGATGGAATCAGCTTCCACCACCGCCGGTGAGATCGAACCCTCTGAACGCAGTTATCGTTGGGTGATGCTGGCCGGCCTTTGGCTGGCCTACACCTCGTTTGGCCTGGTCTCCGGCGGCATTCCACCACTGGTCGGGTCCGTGAGTGAGGAACTGCACCTGAGCCGCTCGGCCATGGGAAGTATCCTGGGAGCTTGGCCGCTGGTATACGTAGCCACCGCCGTCCCCGCCGGCGCCTTGATCGACCGCTTCGGGCTGCGCCGTTCCATGGCCGCGGGCATGGTCCTGGTGGCCCTCTCCGGAGCACTGCGAGCCGTCGCGGTTGGCCATGTCACCATGTTCCTAGCCGTCGCCGTCTTCGGCCTGGGCGGGCCTTTCATCTCCGTCGGCGCGCCGAAGCTCATTGCCGTGTGGTTCAACCGGAAGGATCGCGGCCTGGCGATGGGCCTCTACATGACGGCCTCGAGCACCGGGCGCATCCTGGCCCTGGTCACAGCCAACAGTGTCTTGATGCCCCTCTACCGGTCCAGTTGGCGGCTCACCCTGGCCACCTATGGAGGGGTGGCGTTGGTCGCCGCGGTGGTCTGGTGGTTCATTGCCCGAGATGTGGAACTTCCAAAGGAAGAGGCAGGGGATTCGCGCCATTCCTTCATCGCCGGTATGAAAGTGTTCCCCATGCTGCTCCGGATTCCGATCATGAAGATCACCCTGGTCGTGAGCCTGGGCGGGTTTTTCTTCCGGCACGGCCTCAACGACTGGTTGCCTGAGATCCTTAGGGACGGCGGCATGACGGCGGCGGAGGCCGGGCTCTGGGCGGTCTTGCCCGTCGTCGTTGGGATTGGAACCACTCTGGTTGTTCCCCCATTGGCGCTGCCCAGCCGCCGCATTCCGATGCTGGTGGTCTTCTTTCTGGCAGCGGGAGCCGCCGCCGTGGTAGTGGGCAACTCCACGGGGGTACAGCTCACTCTGGGGCTGATCATCATGGGAGCGGCAAGCCGGGCCAGCTCACCCGTAATCATGCTGATCCTCATGGATGCTCCTCAGGTCGGCCCGGAGCGAATGGGGGCTGCCGGCGGGCTGTACTTTACGGTTGGGGAGGTCGGGGGTGTGTTGGGGCCGCTGTTCTTGGGCATCGTCGCCGACCTGTCTGATGGCTTCCTGGCCTCATTGCTCATGCTGGCAGCCTTGAGCGTTGCCCTGGCCTCCCTCTCCGTGCGGCTTGGATTTCTGCTGCGCAAAGCGGTTTGACCCTTTTGGTCTCCGGGCCTCCGCTCCCGGTCCCGCGGTCATTCATCGTCGTGTTCCGGGACTCCCTTCACCCGCCGGCGGGAGGCGCGTGAGCCGTCGCGGAATCCAGTTCCGGCATGAGTCGAGGAGCAGGGTTGACAGCCCATGAGGCGCTGACTATGATGCCGAGGGTGCGCCCAGTCGGGTGGGCGTTGGCTGCTTCGACGCCTGCCCAGGGGCCTTTCCCGGCCAGCTTCCGCCTCCAAGCAATGTCCCGTCGGGGCGTGACCCGGGCTCAGCCCGGTTACCCAAGACTCGGGCTCCCGGGGCCGGCAATCGCCACCGAGGCTCCCTCAAGCTCAGACCCTTCTGCTGTCTATTGCGGAAAGGGGCGCTCCGGGCGCTATCGGCGAGGCGACGGCCACCAGACCGGGTAGGTGCGCCAGGTGGGGGCACATCGTGCGGCAGCCTACGCCGGTGTCCCCGTCGAGTGGGATACCGTTGTAACCCGGCAGTGATCTACCGGGAAGACCTTTGGCAGAGGCGTGGCCGGCTGGAGGCGGATACCTATAACGGGAGACCCGATGGATTCAACGTCCACCACCGCCCGCGAGGTTGACCCTACCGAGCGCGGGCAACGTTGGGTGATGTTGGCCGGCCTGTGGCTGGCCTACACCTCGTTTGGCCTGGTCTCCGGCGGCATTCCTCCCCTCGTCGGACGGGTGAGCGAAGACTTGAACCTGAGCCGCTCGGCCATGGGAAGCGTCATGGGGGCCTGGCCCCTGGTCTACATAGCCGTGTCCGTTCCCGCCGGTGCATTGATCGACCGTTTCGGGCTGCGGCGCTCTCTGGCCGTGGGGATCGTCCTGGTGGCCCTCTCCGGGATACTGAGAGCCGTAGCCGTCAACTATGCCACCATGTTCATGGCCGTCGCCGTCTTCGGCGTGGGCGGGCCCTTCATCTCCATCGGCGCGCCAAAGCTCATCAGCGTCTGGTTCAACCGGAAGGACTGGGGGCTGGCGATGGGCATCTACATGACGGCGTCGAACACTGGGCGCATCCTGGCCCTGGCAACGGCCAACAGCGTCCTGATGCCTCTCTACCGGTCGAGCTGGCGGCTTACCATGGCCACCTATGCGGGGGTGGCGTTGGTGTCCGCGGCCCTCTGGTGGGTCATGGCCCGCGACCTGGAGCAATCGGGCGGGACAGCCCAGGGTTCCGGCAGACACCTTGCCGCCAGCATGAAGGTGTTCCCCATGCTGCTCCGGATTCCGGTGGTGCGGGTCGTCCTTGTCATCACCGTCGGCTCGTTCTTCTTCAGCCACGGCTTCAACAACTGGCTGCCCGAGATACTTCGGGCCGGCGGCATGACTGCGGCGCAGGCCGGGTTTTGGGCAATACTGCCGATTGTAGTCGGGATCGCGACCACCTTGGTTGTCCCCATGGTAGCGAAGCCCGGCCGCCGCATACCGATGCTCGTGAGCATCTTTATGGCAGCGGCGGTGGCTGCGCTGATAGTGGCCACCACCACGGGAGCGCCGCTCACCCTGGGGCTGATCCTGCAGGGCGCCGCTAGCAGGGGCGTCATGCCGGTTATCATGCTGATCCTCATGGATGCCCCCCAGGTTGGCCCCGAGCGCATGGGAGCCGCCGGCGGGCTGTACTTCACCGCCGGGGAGGTGGGTGGTGTGCTGGGGCCG
>CAJWBT010000324.1 GCA_913020235.1 uncultured Chloroflexota bacterium | reverse complement strand
TCCCTCCCCATCACCACCACGAAAAACCAGCGGTTGGTGGTGCGGGAGTCCTCCATCAGGTTAAGCACCATCTCGGTACCCACATGGCGGGCGGTCTCGAAGCCGAAAGTCGGCATGCCGCCGGGCAAGGGCAGGTCATTGTCAATGGTCTTGGGTACGTGGGCAACGCACAGAGAGCCCTCGGCGGCTTTGGCCAGCTCCGAGGCGCCGAAGGCGGTATCGTCTCCGCCGATGGTGACCAGGTAACTGATGCCCAGGTCTTGGAGAGCCTGAACAGCCCGCTTGAGGTCTTCCGGGTTCCTGGTTGGATTGGTCCGCGAGGTGCGCAGGATGGAACCGCCTTGAGTGTGAATGCGGGACACACCGCCGATCACCAGACGCTCGACCATGTCGGTCCGTCCGGCAACGAGGTGCTCAAAACCGTCATAGATTCCAGTAACCTCGAGCCCGGAGTTGACCGCCTCGATGGTAGCGGAGCTTATTGCGCTGTTGATGCCCGGCGCGGGACCGCCCCCAACCAGAATACCCAGGCGTCTTGCCCCTGTGGTCATTCGGCTAACCCTCACTTGACCAGGATAGGATAGCTTAGCGATTCCGGACGGGTTTGCCCCCGGCCTGGGGCAGCGGCCGGATGAACACCACCGGTACTGCTTACGATTTGGGCTGGAAGCGGGTGGGTTCTTCCCCTGCTGTTAACCATAATAATACTTTGCCAAACCATGTTCCACCATGAAGCTGTCGGGGATGTGTCATGCCTCAAGAATACCCTGGCGTCTGTCACCCCGAGTGAAGCGAGGGGTCTGGGGTGATGGGCCCAGGCTGCCAAAGCGGAACCCCGCACCAGATTCCTCGTCGCTTCGCTCCTCGGAATGACAGTTTTGAGGCAAAGCCGTGGGGGATGTGTCGATGCGGACAGTTTCGGGTGGTGACGAGAGGACCGGTCTGACCGGCCACGTCCCGGAGTACCTCAAAGACCGGGGCCACACCTGAATCCCCGTCCTAACGCCCTCAGGCCGGGGATTCAGGTGCTTGCCCAGATCGAAAGGGCCGACCTTACGCGAGGCTTTGCCATGCAAACCGCTGTCCCCAGTTACACGTGGCATTGACACCGGAGAGGAGAGTAACTACACTCCCGGTGGCCTCGTTAATGCTGGTTTTGAGTACGGTGCCTGGCGGCTTCAGGAATTGGGGCAACGTCTGAGCCCGTCACTGACGACGGCCTGCCGGCAGGTTTTCGGGATCGCCTGCCAAAAT
This sequence comes from uncultured Chloroflexota bacterium, assembly GCA_913020235.1. Next base: position 2,061 of record CAJWBT010000324.1, on the reverse strand, counting down.
CACGAGAGGGGGACTTGTTGACATGGGCACATGGAGGATTCTACTGGCCCGTCTATCTGGCTTGGCCTGCATTGCGCTGGGAATCATCGGACTGATAGTGGGGTTTACCGACAGGATTTGGCAGCTAGGGACGGTGGGTTGGTTCACCGGAGGAACGCTGCTGGGCGTGGTGGCGATCATCCTCATGCTGGACGAGTACATCGAATCCGGGCGGAGCGGCCGGTAGCCACCTGAAGCCGGGCGACCAGATACTCCGACTTCTCCCAGAGAGAGGCGGGGGCCACTCAAGCTTTCGGCATCTGCGGCAAGACCGCACCTCAAGAACCTGGGGATGTGGCGCGTTTTGCGGTTGGTGTCCCTTGTTCGCCCCGGTCGCCGCCCGTCAAGAGTAGCGGATTCTGGGGTCCAGCCAGCCGTACATAAGGTCGACCAGCAAATTGATGGTCAAGATGCCCGCGCCGATAATCACGATGACGGCCTGGATCATCGTGAAGTCCCGATGGAAAACCGCCTCGATCAGGATCCGGCCCATTCCGGGGACCAGGAAGATAGTCTCTATGATGACCGTGCCTTCGAACAGGCGGCCAAATTGCCACCCTGTCACGGTGAGGATGGGCAAGAAGGCGTTCTTAAGGCCGTGCCGCACCAGCACCACCCGCTCGGACAGCCCTTTAGCGCGGGCGGTCCTCATGTAGTCCTCCCGGAGAGTCTCCATCATGGAGGAGCGTACTACCCGCCCGATAAAGGCCATATCGTAGAACGCCAGGGCCACGGCGGGAAAGATCATCTGTTGCAGATTGGTTAACGGCTCCTCCCATAGATCGGCGTACCCCAGGGGTGGCAGCCAGTTAAATACCCTGAGCAGGAACAAGATAAGGAGCACGGCGGCGAGGAAGTTGGGAATGCCGATCCCTACCAAGGTGAACGTCCTGGCCCCGTAGTCGAGCAAACTGTCCGGCCTGACGGCCGAGATAATCCCCAGAGGCACCGCTAACAAGCTGGCCAGGATTATGGCCATGAGCGCGAGCTGTGTGGTTCGGGGCGCCCGGGACTTGAGTTCCGTCATGACGGGGGCATTGAACCACAGAGAGTCACCGAAGTCTCCTCTCGCCGCCCCGCGCAGCCAGCTAAAATATTGGACGGCCATAGGCCGGTCCGTGCCCAACTTGTGGCGTAGCCTTACCAGCTCCTCCTGAGTGTAATTAGCATCCCCTTCGCTGAGGATGGCCAGGGCCGGGTCACCAGGCATCACCTGCATCACAAAGAAGGCGGCGATGGTCAACAGAAGGACCGTGGGTGGGAACAGGATGATCCTTTTCACAGCATAATGACGCAATTGGCCGCTCCTCTTTCTCCGTTGGGACCACCGTAGGACCTGCCCGCAACAACGGACCAGCCCAACAACAGATGGTAGCTCATTTCATTGCTCTAGGCCAGGCCACTTCCCAGGCCCTGAACCCAGCCCGTTGCACGCTCCAGGTTTCGAGGGAGCAAGAATCCCTCCGGTGCAACTCGGTTGCAGGGACTCTCGGCAAGGCGGCGGTGAATGGCCCTACCCCAGCGTACTCGCCACCGATGTTCCCGGGCCGCCGGCCCTCCGGGGCTCCCCTGCCGGTTGTTCCCGACACCCAGCCGGTCCGTGGCCCCCGGCGGAGAGCCAATCATACACCGTTGCCGCCCGCGCGATCTGGTGGTATATTCGGGACGGCTTCAACGGCGGCAACGGTGAAGACTTGGAATACGGAGGCTGGCGCTATGCGCATCGCCCTGATCGGCCAGGCAGCTTTTGGCGAGAGCGTCTTGAACACTCTGGTCGAGCGTGGAGAAAACATCGTCGGGGTGTTCTGTCCCCCCGACCGCGAGGGACGGCCTCCAGACCCCATCAAGGCGGCGGCGGAGAATCACGGCATCCCTACGTTTCAGTTTCGCCGGCTGCGGACCCAGCCGGCCATAGACGCCTTCGTCGGCCTGGATACCGACCTTTGCGTGATGGCGTTCGTCACTGACATCGTGCCCGATGCGATCTTGACGGCGCCGACGAAGGGGACGATCCAGTACCAT
>CAJWBT010000323.1 GCA_913020235.1 uncultured Chloroflexota bacterium | reverse complement strand
GCTGACCGTGGCCTCCCTGAAGATGTGGTTCCGCAACCGGCAGGCCATCTTCTGGACCTTCTTTCTCCCCCTGGTGATCATGGTGATATTCGGCATGCTAAATTTCGGCGCCCTGGGGGCGGTAGACCTGGGTGTAATCGACCAGGCGGACAACGAGGCGTCGCGCAGCTTCGTCAATAGCCTGGCAGGCATCGAATCCTTCGACGTATCCAGGGACGGTACCGAGGAGGAAGAGTTGCAGGCCCTGGCCGACGGCGACCGGGCCCTGGTGCTGGTCATTCCCGAAGAGTTCGGGAACTCCCCCATCCCGGTGACCGTGCAACTCTACTACAACCAGGGCCAGCCCCGGGAGACCCAGGTAGGCCAGACCGTCGTCCGCCAGCTCCTGGACGAGATGACCTTCGCGCTGGCCGGCGCGCCCCGCCGCTTCACCATCGACGCCCAGCCGGTGGACAGCCGAAACCTTCGCTTCATCGACTTCCTGATGCCGGGCATCGTCGCCATGTCCCTAATGCAGATGGGGCTGTTCAGCGTGGCCTTCGCCTTCGTACAGCTGAAAAGCCGGGGCATCCTGCGCCGCCTGCTGGCCACGCCGGTCCAGCCGGCCAGCTTCCTCTTCGCCCAGGTGTTCACCCGGCTGACCGTCTCCATCATCCAGACCCTGGTGCTGATCGGCGTGGCGGTGATCTTCTTCAACGTGCACCTGGCGGGCAACCTGGGAGCCATTCTGCTGCTGGCCCTCATGGGCGGCGGGGTGTTCGTGAGCATGGGTTTCGCCGTTTCGGGCTGGGCGAAGAGCGAAGAGGTGGCCGCGCCCATCGCCAACGTCATCGCCCTGCCCATGATGTTTCTCTCCGGCATCTTCTTCCCCAGGAGCGCCATGCCGGAGGTCCTGCAAAAAATCACCGACTTCCTGCCCCTCACCTACCTGGCCGACGCTATGCGAAACATTGCCATCGACGGCGAGGTGCTCTGGTCCCAGGGGTGGAACATCCTCGGGCTGACGGTGTGGCTGGCCTTCAGCTTCGCGGTGGCGGTGCGGTTGTTCAGGTGGGAGTAGGGGGGAGGGGCCAGCGCCGGTAAGAACCTCCCCTTTGTCCCCTCCTTCGTAAGGAGGGGAAGTTGGAGTTCCTGAGCGTTGGTAGCAACTTGCGACACTTCAACGTCCGGCCGCGTTCTTGACCCTGCTCGTGCAACAAGCCTACAATCGAACCAGGCCTTAACTACTTGAGACGCACATGGCGTCCCGGCCGGACCGGAAAATGCTCCTTCTTTGGGGTGGAAGATGTTTGAAAATCTGACTGATAAGCTCACCGGCATTCTCCAGCGGCTGACCAGCAAAGGCCGCCTCACCGAGAAGGACATCGATGAGGCCCTGAGCCTGGTCCGGCGCTCCCTGCTGGAGGCCGACGTGAACTTCCGGGTGGCCCGTGACTTCGTAAACGCGGTCAAGGAGCGGGTCATGGGGGCCGGCGTGATGGAGAGCCTGACCCCCGGTCAGCAGGTGGTCAAGGTGGTCCATGAGGAGCTAACAGAGCTGCTCAGCGGTGGCGACCACCGGATGACCCAGTCCAGCCGGCCGCCCACGGTGGCGATGCTAGTCGGACTTCAGGGCTCCGGCAAGACAACCACCGCCGCCAAGCTGGCGCTGAACCTGCGCCGTCAGGGACACAAGGCGCTGCTGGTAGCCGCCGACCTGCGCCGCCCGGCCGCCATCCTGCAACTGGAGACCCTGGGCCGCCAGCTAGACATCCCGGTTTATTCCGAAGATCCGGCGACCTCCTCCGCCGTTCAGGTTTCCCGCGCCGGGGTGAAGCGTGCGGAGCAATTGGGCGTCAATTGGGCCATTATTGACACCGGCGGCCGCCTTCACATCGACGACGAGTTGATGAAGGAGATGGAAGGGATCAAGACCGCGGTGTCGCCCCAAGAGGTCTTGCTGGTGGTGGACGCCATGACCGGCCAGGACGCGGTGACCGCGGCCCAGGAGTTCCACGAGCGGGTTTCCCTGACCGGCCTGATCTTGACCAAGATGGACGGCGACGCAAGAGGCGGCGCTGCCCTGTCGGTAACCAGGGTAACCGGCGTTCCCATCAAGTACGTGGGTGTCGGCGAACGGCCCGACGCCCTGGAGTCGTTCTACCCCGACCGGATGGCCTCTCGAATTCTGGCCATGGGCGATGTGCTGACCCTCATCGAGAAGGCCCAGGAGGCGATGGACGAGAAGCAGGCCAAGGAGATGGAGCGCAAGTTCCGCCAGGCCACCTTCGACCTTGATGACTTCTTGCAGCAGATTCAGAGCGTCAAGAAGATGGGCTCCTTGAGCCAGATAATGGAGATGATCCCCGGAATGGGCCAGTTGAGCAAGCGGCTCCCGGCCGGCGCGCTGGACGAGGGGCAAATCAAGCGGGTGGAGGCCATAATCCGGTCCATGACCTCAGGGGAACGGCACCGGCCGGAGATCATCGACGGCAGCCGCAAGCGCCGCATCGCCAAGGGCAGCGGCACCACTCCCCAGGACATCAACCAGCTACTGAACCAGTTCCGCCAGACCCAGAAGATGGTCCGCCGGCTGTCCCGCTCCCGGGACCCTCGCAACTTGCTGAAGATGTTCCAGTAGGGGCCCGCCGCTCAGAACCCAATATCGCCGACCAGAGATGAAACCAATGCGCTCAAGCTGCAAAGTTGGCGACTTCAACGGGACGCTCAACGGCAAAACTCTTCCGGTGCAACTTGATACGCTCGATCTCGTGGAGCGTGTCCGCGGTTAAGTAGCTTTCTCCACAGCTGGGGCAACTCACCACCGGTACATCCTCTATCACCAACAGGTTCTTGCCCTTGCCATAGGTCTTGGCAACCTTGCGAAGTCTGGCCCCCTTTTGCCCGCAAACGTCGCAGATCATCTTCCCTCCGTTTCGCCAACGAGATATATGGTTATGATGACGAGCCTAGCGGTTGGACCCATCCTGGCGACCACCTCAACCCCACCTCTCTCGGAAGTTTCCCCTCTAAGCCGGTACTTCCATTCGCCAGTTGCTTGATCCTTCTGGCGCTCCAGTATCTCACCCGTGAGGATACCACGTTCCACATCATAGATGGTCAGGCCATCGTCGTTCATCTCTTCGTCGGCGTGTAAAGTCATTACGTACCGCCGCCGGCGTATCTCCTCCCGCATGCGCCTCAAGATCCGTCGGTACATGTTCACCCCCAGTCGGTGTCTCTGCTCAGCTTCGGTAGTCGCCTCTTCACCCCATCCCCTGCCGCATGGCGGTGAACAGGTAGACCGTGGCGTAGGTGCGCCAGGGGGACCACCGCGCG
>CAJWBT010000322.1 GCA_913020235.1 uncultured Chloroflexota bacterium | reverse complement strand
GAGGGAATCCCGGCCTCGAACAGGTAGTCCACCCGGGCGGTGTAGGGTGAGATGTCGATATCCCGCATGTTGAGGTAGGTGTCGTCCTTGGTGCGGCTGCTGCGTTCAATGGAGATCAAGAGGCCCGGCTTGAGCCGGTCCAGAGTCTCGGTGGCCACCCGCTTGCTGGTGGGGACGTCGGCGATCGGAAAGTCCACCACCTCGGCCTCGGGACCTAACAAGTCTCGCAGGACCGGCGCCGTGTGCAGGTCGGTGACGTAGGTGACCCGCCGTCCCAGGGCCTGCAGAGCGTTGCCGATGGCCACGGCCCCGGGCGGGCCGTCAGTTTCGGGCTTGTGCGACATCAAGGCGTAGTACCCGGTGACGATGACCGCTCCCCCGGGGTGGTCCATGATGTAGCTTGCTGCCTGGGAGCAATAGTCTGCCGGAAGGTGGGGGCGCAGCGCCGACACGCCCCGTTTGTCCTGCTGCAGGATGATATCCTCGATGGTTTCGCTCATTCTTTTCCCCCCAAGCTGACAGCTGAAGGCTGACCGCTGACAGCTATAAAATGGCGTAATCGGAGTCTCTCTGGTCGGTGATGAACATCAAGCCGGGTCCGTGGGCGATCAGGAGCGGGGGCTTGCAGCTCAGGGCCACCGCTTGGGGCGTGACACCGCAGGCCCAGAACACCGGCACCTCGCCGGGTAGCACGTCGACCCGGTCGCCGAAGTCGGGACGCCCCAGGTCCCGGATACCGATGGCCGCCGGGTCGCCGATGTGGACCGGCGCCCCATGGGTGGCGGGAAACCGGGAGGTGACCTGAACCGCTCGCACGACCTGCGCTTGCTTGATGGGCCGCATGCTGACCACCATTGGCCCGGAAAAGGCTCCCGCGGGGGTGGTGGCGATGTTGGTGATGTACATGGAGACGTTGCACCCCATCTCCTGGTTGCGCAGCGGGATTCCGGCATCGACCAAGGCCGCCTCAAAAGAGAAGCTGCATCCCAGTAGGAAGGAGACCAGATCGTCACGCCAGTAGGGCACCAGCGAGTCCACTTCGGCCGCCAGCTCGCCGTTCTCGTAGATCCGGTAGCCGGGGACATCGGTGCGGATATCCGCGCCCGGTGCGGTCATCTTCGGCTCGGTCTGGCCGGCCTCGATCACCTCCAGCAGCGGGCACGGCTTGGGGTTGCGCTGACAAAAGAGGAGGAAATCAAAGGCCAGGTCCTGGGGCAGGATAGCCAGATTGGCCTGCACGTTTCCAGGGGCGACTCCGGAGGTTACTCCGCGCCACCGGCCGGAGCGTATCAGCTCCCGCACCTCTCGCGCAGTCTTGGAAAGTGTTTCCGTGCTCATTAGCGTCCCTCACTGCCGGTCTGTATGCGTTCGATGCGCTTGGCGGGCCGGTGTCCCGTAACGGTTTCCTGCTCCCGAACAGTCCTCAACGGCCACGCCGGATGGCTGGCAAGCGACAGAATGCAACTCGGCCTGTCCGCCATGATGGGTGCCGCCTCCGGCCGCCCCGGCTGTGCCTCTCGCCTTGCAAGGTCTTCTGGTTCCGGAGCAGGGAGACACCCGCCTACTACACGTCCCGTCGTTGATACACCCGTCGTTGATACAATAGCAGACCGGCGCCGGTCCGGCAAAGGCGAGCACGCATCGGGGCAATCGTGTCTTGAATGCAGGTGTCCGGTTCCGTTGGCCCTGATAGATTCTGAGGTAGCGAGAGAAGCGGCCCGCTTGCTCTCCCTCGTCACTCCGGCGAAGGCCGGAACGACCCCAGGGACGCCATCTTCGTGATGCGCCTTATCCCCAAGGTAAGGAAATAGACGCGATTGCCCTGGACGGGGAATGGAGCAACGGTTGCCGCGTATTCGAGCCTGTGTTCGAGATGGTATACTTCCCATTGATGTTGAGCCCAAACCGGGAGGCGTCGCGACCGGCTGGTGTATAACGTTTTCCTGCTGGCAAATCAAGGCAACGGCGCGTGTCCCCTGGTCGATGATATCGGCCGGGCCGAGCTTTCCTGCCAGGTGGGGCCAGACCTGGCACTGGTGGAAGAAACGGAGGTCTCCTCGCAGCCCGAGGTGGTCCTCTTGGACCTGGGTTCGGTAGACTCGGACCAGGCCAAGGTGCTCGTTGAGCGGTGCAAGAAACTCCGGCTTCCGGTGGTGGCGGTGCTGCCGAGGGAAAGCGTGGCCGAATACGACCCCTCGTTGAACCCCGACGAGCTTGTCTTTTACCCGATCCCGGACGGCGAGCTAATGGTCAGAGTCAAGCAGGCCATCTACCGCGTTAACGGCCCCTCCGGGTCCCAACTCCTGAGGGTAGGCGACATTACCATCGATCTGGAACGCTATGACGTTACGGTGAGAGGGCGCCGGGTGTCGCTAACCTACAAAGAGTTCCAGCTCCTGGTGCTCCTGGCGTCTAACCCGGGCCGGGTGTATTCGCGGGAGTCGCTGCTGAGCCAGGTGTGGGAGTACGACTACCTGGGGGGCACCAGGACCGTCGACGTGCACGTACGCCGCCTGCGGTCCAAGATTGAAAGCCCTGGGCGTACCTTCATTGAGACCATCTATCAGGTTGGCTATCGCTTCAAGATGCCTTCTTGAGAGAGCCCGGGGCTGGCTTGGGAGCTGGACCTTGCCGGCCCTCAGCTGGCCTCGGTGCTCACGCTGTCTAGGAAACGCGCCACCTGGGCAGCCAACGCCGCGTGTTTCTTGGATTTCAGTTCCGGGTCCCGTTGCATCACCCGAGCAGCCTCATCCCGGGCCGACTCGAGCAGCTGCCGGTCGGAGAGGTGAGCCATCCGCAGGTTGGGCAGACCGCTCTGCCGGGTGCCAAAGAAGTCCCCCGGACCCCTTAGCTCCAGGTCCGCCTCGGCCAGCTGGAATCCATCGTGAATCTGCACCATGGCTGACAGCCGCTCCTTGGCCACCTCCGAATTGCTCTCCGAAACCAGGATGCAGTAGCTCTTGTGTTCCCCGCGGCCGACGCGGCCCCGGAACTGGTGCAGTTGGGACAAGCCGAACCGTTCGGCCCCCTCGATCATCATCACCGAGGCGTTGGCTATGTCGATGCCCACCTCCACCACCGCGGTGGATACCAGAATATCCAGCTCCCCATCCCGGAACCGGCGCATTACCCGGTCCTTGTCCTTCGACGACATGCGGCCGTGGAGAAGCCCCAGCGTCAGGTCCGGGAAAACCTCCTGGGACAGCATCTCGTACTCTTCGGTGGCTGCCTTGGCTTCGATCACCTCGGACTCCTCCACCAGCGGGCAGATGACGAAGGCCTGGCGTCCCTCCTCGACCTGCTTGCGGATGAAGCCGAAGGCCGCCTGGCGCCG
>CAJWBT010000321.1 GCA_913020235.1 uncultured Chloroflexota bacterium | reverse complement strand
GACCCATCGGGGCCCGTACTACACTTTCGAAAACGTCACCATATCTCCGGGCAGCGTTCAGAAACCGTGTCCCCCCATCTGGCTCTCCAGCTGGGGCTCGCCCTTGGGTATGCGGCGAGTCGCCCGCTTGGCCGACGGATGGGTGGCCTCAGCCTTGCACTCCACACCGGAGGAGTTCAGCGTCGCCTTGCAGGCGCTGAATGCCGCCCTGCTACGGCAGGGAAAGGACCCTGGCACCTTTCCCAACGCCGTCGATACGATGTTCATATACATTGACCCGGACGGGCAAAGGGCCAAGCGAGTGGCGGCGCCCATCATCGAGGCCGCGGCCCGCGCTCCGTTCGACGCCGGGAGCGGACACTACCTGGTGGGGGACTACGAGGAGTGCAAGGCCCTGCTGGCGCGATGGACCGGGGCGGGGGCGAAACAGGTGTGCCTCTGGCCGGTGGCGGACGCCGCCGAGCAGATACGACGGTTTGGCGCCCACGTGATGGCGGACTTGTGACTCCGTGTCACCGGCCGGCCTATTACAGCCCTGCGAAGCCTTTCTGTCCGGCGACTGCCCGGAAGCGCCGGCGGCTGCACCGCCGCGGCCTCGGATTGCGTCGTTGCCCGGCCACGAAGCTCAAGCTGGCCGGCCTCGGGCTATCGAAGCGGCCTGTGTGTTAGTATTATGGCCGGAATCAAGAAGACGATTGGGCCTGCTCGGATCGCCCAATCTTCAAGAAGAGGAGTTGAAACCATGGCAGGACAGATGACTCATCGGGAGCGCACGATGGCTGCCGTTAATGGGCAGCAGATGGACCGGCCTCCCATCAGCAAGTGGCGCCACTTTTTCACCCAGGAAAAGACCGCCGAAGAGCTGGCCGAGGCCATGCTGGGCTTTCAGCAGCGCTACGACTGGGACTACATGAAAGTCAATATCCGGGCGAACATCCACGCCGAGGCCTGGGGCCTCAAGATACGCTACGACGGTGACCAGCCACCGACGGTGGTGGAAACGCCGATCCGGGAGCCTGATGACTGGCTGAACCTGGAAATCCCGCCCCTCGACCGGGGTCCGCTGGCCGAGCACCTTCACGCCCTTGAGATCATAGCCCGCGGCCTAGAGGGGCAGGTGCCGTTCCTGGTTACCGCGTTCACCCCTTTCTCCAACCTCTCTCGACTGGTCCCCTCGGAGGATGTCTTCCTGCAGCACGTGCGGGAGCACTTCGACAAGGTCCGGTACGCACTGGAAGTGGTCACTGAATCGACCATTGCTTTCGCGCGGGCCTGCCTGGACCGGGGGGCCAGCGGACTCTTCTACGCCACAACCGTTTGGGGCACATCCGACCGCATGCCGGTTGAGGAGTACCTCCGCGTCGCCCGCCCTTCCGACGTGAATGTGCTTAAGGCCCTGCCCCGGGCCGAGTTCAACGTCCTCCACGTATGCCGGGACCACAACATGCTCTCCGCCCTGGCCGACTATCCCGCCCAAGTGTTCAACTGGGATGCGCGGGGCCAGGGAAACCCCAGCCTGGCGGAAGGGAAGGCCATGGTTGGGGGCCGAACTGTTATGGGCGGCCTGCAGCACCGGGGAGAACTGGTCGGGGCCAATCCCGAGGGCCTCGCCGGAACGGTACGGGAACTCATGGAGGCCATGGGCGACAAGGGCTGGATGCTGGGCAGCGGGTGTACCTATTCGCCGGAAGCACCCGAAGCCAACATCAGAGCCATCCGCCAGGCGGTGGAAGCGGCGTAATCTTGCCCTCCTCCGCCCATCGGAATTATCTCTGGTGCGCGTCTCCAAAAAGCATGCCGGCCCGGTTTTGCCGGCATACGCCCGGGCACAGGAAACTGCCCTCTGCCTGATGCGCGCCGCGCCGGCGGTCGGTTTCGCGGGGCAACCGGGGACACTTCGGCAGAGAGACGGGCCCGGGTAGAACCCGAAGCCCGTTTGCCCGTGGCCGGACGGGTCTTAGCCGGGTGTTCCAACACGCTGGTCCGACGCTTCCCGTCCAGTGCCGACCAGCGCGGGAAATTTCGCCCTCCCGGATCCTACGAACGGTAGTCGCAGCATACGGTAAAAAGAACGGGCCGCTCGTCAAAGACTAGCGACCCGGCGTGAAGGGGGATTGGGTCACCATAATACCGTTGGGTATCGCTACCCGGCAAGAGGCTGATGTCAGTAAGAACCGGCCGGGTCCGGCAGCTTTTGGATGGCGGCAAAGCTACGCTGTTGGGAAGACTCGCGGCGCACTATCCAGGTTCCATTATCGCCGACGGTCCACAGTTGAAAGCTGAGCATTCCGGATGAATGTGGATCAGCCTAACGATCTCCCGCATGGTTAGCCTGCGGCGGTGGACGAGGAACGATTGTTGGCACGTTCGGCGAGTTGAGGGAAATCCCTCACTAAATTGGTGGCTACCCATCAGGTATAACACTCTCATTTGAATTAACATAGTTATACAAAAGACGCCTCGACACAGCAGTTAGGCACGAGATTGATGCCAAAGACCTGTAAGTGTTGGGGCGTTTTTTCGTGTAGCGAAAGGGCAAGATCACTGGCCGATGAAGGCGTCTCCGGTTGTGGGGTCCGCCACCCGGCTCGGTAGCCTGGGCCTGGGAAGTTTCCAGAACAACAGGGACGCCATCAGATACATGCCAATCATGGGGGTTAGGGCCCAGTAATAGCTGCCGGAGGTATCATAAACCCAGCCCACGAACACCGGCATTCCTGTGGACATAAGGCTGGATACGGCCGTGATACCACCCCGAAGGGTGGCAAAGCTCTTCCTGCCAAACAGGTCTCCGATTAACGCCCAACCCAGCGCGCCACTGCTCATAGAAGCGGCGAACATGACCGTGAAGGTGAGCAGCTGCCACAGTTGCCCTCCGCCCAGGAGGAGAATCGCCAGACTGGCCACCCCCGAAGCAGTGGTGATGCCGAGTATCTTCTGGGTGGCCCATCTGTCACCGATCGAACCGAGAACAACTCTAGTGGGGATGGAGGCAAAGGAGACAGCCGCCACGATGAAGGCTCCCGTGGGCTCCGAATGCCCCTTCCACACTATCAATGGCACCATATGCACGAACAACCCGGATGTCCCCGATATTCGCAGGCCAATGGCCACCGCCAGGAGCCAGTAGGTCGGGGTTCTAATCGCCTCTCTCGCGGTGAAGTCCACGGTGGCGAATTGCCGGGCAAACCCCGACGACTCTATGCCCAAGAGGTTCTTGCGGGCGACGGGCGGGTCCCGGTCCCCGTCTGGGAGCAGGCCCATGCTCTCCGGAGAGCGGCGCATCACCAAGGACAGGAGGACCACCACGGCCATCACGACTACGCCCGATATGACAGCGGAGCTTCGCCAACC
>CAJWBT010000320.1 GCA_913020235.1 uncultured Chloroflexota bacterium | reverse complement strand
CGCCGAAGTCGTAGGTGAAGGCGCCGCGGGTAATTGTGGGGCAGGCTTCAGGCTCCACAGCGATGAACTGGGTTTTCCTGCCTTCCGTCAAGTGGTCGAAGATGTAAGGGAAGGCGATGCCGGCGAAGCTGCTGCCGCCGCCCACGCAGCCGATGACCATGTCCGGGTAGTCGCCCGCCTGCTCCAGCTGCTTCTTGCACTCCTGGCCGATGACCGTCTGGTGCAGCAGGACGTGGTTCAACACGCTGCCCAGGGAGTAGTTGGTGTCGGAGCGGGTGGCGGCGTCCTCCACCGCCTCTCCGATGGCGATGCCCAAACTGCCGGGGGAGTTGGGGTCCTGGGCCAATATGCGCCGGCCCGCCTCGGTCTCCTGGGTGGGGCTGGCGACAACCGAGGCCCCCCAGGTCTCCATCAGGGTGCGGCGGTAGGGTTTCTGCTGGTAGCTGATGTTGACCATGTAGACCTTGCATTCCATGCCGAAGTAGTTGCAGGCCAGGGACAGGGCGCTGCCCCACTGTCCGGCGCCGGTCTCGGTGGACAGCCGTTTCACGCCTTCCAGCTGGTTGTAGTAGGCCTGGGGCACCGCCGTATTGGGCTTGTGGCTGCCGGCGGGGCTGACGCCCTCGTACTTGTAGTAAATCTTGGCCGGGGTCCCCAGCGCCTTTTCCAGCCGGTGGGCCCGGTACAAGGGGGTGGGCCGCCAGAGCTGGTAGATGTCGCGGACCGGCTCCGGTATCTCGATCCACCGCTCCTGGCTCACTTCCTGGCCGATCAGGGCCATGGGGAAAATGGGGCTCAGGTCGTCGGGGCCGACGGGCTGCTTGGTGCCGGGGTGGAGCACCGGCGCCAGCGGCGTCGGCAGGTCGGCCTGCATGTTGTACCAGTGAGTCGGTATCTCGCTGTCGGATAGCATGTACTTGGTCTGCATCTGCTTTTCCTCCAATCCGTTCGGCCAAGAATAACGCCGGAACGCATGAAACGTAAAAACCCGCCCCACAAGGGACGGGCCTTCGCCGCGATGCCACCCTCTTTGCCGGCCCGGTTCCCAGAGCATAGACGGAGCGGGGCCAACATCTCAATCGGCGGAGGAGTCCAGGTCTACGTAACTCCCGTGCCGCGGACCGCTAACGGGGTCCAGCCGTCGCGGCCTAGCAGCGCTGCCCTGGCACCGGGTCTGGCTTGTGCCCATCCACCCGGCCGGGCCGGCCCCTGATCGGCCTGCGGCTCCGGGGTCCATTCGTGCTTCCGCGCCTGGCGCCGGCTCCCACCTAACCCGGCTCTCTGGGCCTCGCTTGAAGCCTACTACTCCCCTTCACAGCCTTTGAGTCTAAATTGTATGAGCAGTATAGGTGGGGGGTAAAGAGGTGTCAAGAGAGATTGCGGTAATAGCCGAAGTAACCGGAATCGCGGCCTGAGCGGGGTTTTATTGGGGAAGGGGAGCGGGCTTGCGGTATGCCTACGGGGTCAGGCTCTCCCCGACCAGGCTCCAGTAGGGGAGCACCACGGTGAACAGCACTACGATGGCCACCACGGTCATCACGAGTCCAAACCGGAACACTTCGGGGGCCCTGATATTGGCCCGCTGGAATACGAAGATGCTGGTGGCGCTGCCCGCCGGGTAGTAAACCACCGCGTCACCCATGATCACCACCGCCAGACCGCAGACCAGGGGATTGAGTCCTAAGGCTGCCCCGGTAGACATGGCCACCGGCAGCACGAAGGCCAGGTATCCGGAGATGTTGGACATGAACATGCGGATTCCCGCCGCGGCGCCGGCCAGGGCCAGCAGCAATAGCAGAGGCGAACCCTCCAGCCTCCCCACCCAGCCCACCAGGGTATCGGCGAACCACGCGGCGGCCCCGCTGGTAATCAGGGCGTTGGCCAGAGACAACGAGGTGGCGATAACGAAGAAGTTGCTCCATCCCAGGCCGCTCTCGAACTCCCGCCAGGACAGCAGCCCGACCCGGGGCAACAGGATAACGGTGAGGGCGATCAGGGCCGGTACCGTGGGTGGTAGGTGGTGGGCGAAATCGGTGAACCACAGGAGAGCGGTGCCCAAGGCGATGCAACCAGCCTTCACCTCTGCCAGCTTCACCGGGCCGGTGACCATGCCGCCAAGGTCGATGGGGCTGTCCAGTTTGAACCCGGACCGGTACTTGAGGTACACGAGGGCGCCCCCGGCCACCAGGATCACGTAGAAGGGAGGGGCCATCAGCACAAACCACCGGCCCCAAGAGAACGTTTCTCCCAGCAGCTGCCCCATCAGCCCCGAGGCCACGATCGGCGTGATGCCGCCGGCCAGGAGCGCCGTGGAGGCCAGCCGGTTCAGCGCACCCATCCCCATCATTACCGCCTTGTGCAAAGGGGCCTCTTTAGAGACGTGCCAGCGGTCCAACACCTGTTCGTACACGTGGATCATGATGGCCCCACGGGTGCTGGCGGATGGGAGGGCAAAGGTCAACGCGGCGAAGGAGATCAGCATCTGGACGTACAGCGCCCGGGGGCTGCCGCCGGCCAGCCGCATCAGGTAAACGGCCAGCCGCTCCGCCAGACCTGACTGCCTCACCGCCAGACCCAGGGTCAAGATCCCGATGAGGAAGTAGGGCACCGGCTGGGAGAAGCCATAGAGCCCGGTGTCTACGTCGGGCACAACCTTGAATAGCACCAGAAGGACTATGCCCACCAGCCCGGTCACGGCAACGGGCAGGGTCTCCGTGGCCCATAGCACCACCGCCAGGCCCATCACCGCCAGGGCGCGCTGTCCCTCACCGGTTAGCCCTTCCGGCCTGGGCGCAAGCATAATGGCCCCAAAGACCAGCAACGGGAGGCCCAGCTTGAACGCTATCTGTCCGGGCCGGTTGGTTTTGGCGGATGAGACCTGTGTCAAATCTGCTGAACCACCTTCGCACAATTGGCCGGCGCCACCAAGGTCGAGGCTCGGCTGCAGCCCGTTGCACCCTTTGGCTGGAAGTCAGGCCCCAGAGGGCGTTTGGATGTAAGGTCCGGTAAGGGAGGTTCAGTACCAGCCCCGGCCTGGGGAGCCGGCTACCCCGCTCACGTGGTCCCGAGGTTCAAGACGCCCGTGGCTTGCGGCCTTTGCGGTCCAGGAATTCCTTGAAGCCTTCTTCAACCCCGAGACCTTTGAACCGGCCCTTTCTGGCGTTGATCTCGTTCTGGAACTGCTGCTCCAGCGGCAAACCCGTGTGCTCCAGGAGCATCTGCTTGATGTTGGCCAACGACTGAGGGCGGTTCTTCGCGAAGCCGCTGGCGACCTCCACGGCTTTGTCCAGCAGTTGGTCTGAGGACACCAGGTGGTTCAGCAGCCCTATCCGGTACGCCTCTTCGGCGAAGACCTCCCGG
>CAJWBT010000319.1 GCA_913020235.1 uncultured Chloroflexota bacterium | reverse complement strand
GGATCGGGTCGATACCGATAGTTGGCTCGTCCAGTACCAGCACCTCCGGCTCGTGAAGGATGGCCTGGGCGATGCCCACACGCTGCCGGAAACCCTTGGACAGTTTGCCGATAATGGTCCTGCGGTAATCGCCCAGCCGACAAACGCCGATAACTTCATCGATACGCTTCTTGATGGACTTCGGGGGCATCCGGCGCAAGGTCCCCATGTATTTGAGGTAGCTGCTGACGGTCATTTCGGTGTACAACGGTACCGTCTCCGGCAAGTAGCCCACCCGCTTCCGCACTTCCAGGGATTTCTCCACCACGTCGTAGCCGCCGAGGGTCACTTTGCCCCTGGTGGGGGGCATAAAGCCGGTAAGGATCCGCATGCAGGTGGTCTTGCCCGCACCGTTGGGGCCAAGGAATCCGAGGATCTCCCCTTTTCTGACGTTGAAGTTCACGTCCTGTATCGCCGGGAAAGGGCCGTAGTAGTGGGTCAGGCCTTCGGCCTGAATCATCATCGAATCCAAATTTCGCCTGCCTGGAGGAATGAAGGTATTGCACCGGAGGGCAGCAATTGCGCTAGTATATCAGTGATGATATTCTATAGCACTAGTTTTGCCAAGGCGTACGCAAACGGCTAACGGGGTATATTCGGCACATGGGCATGGAGATAGGATGCACCTGGTGATCGACGGCTACGGTGGAGACACAGCCAAGATGTGGGATACCCAACGGGTCCGGGATTTCTTGATCCGCTGCCCATCCACGCTGGGGATGACCCGTATCACCGAGCCAAACGTCCTCGAGTACGATGCCCCGAAGCCCGAGGACGCGGGCGTGTCCGGGTTCGTGATAATAGCCGAAAGCCACATCAGCATCCATACGTTTCCCCGCCGCAGCTACGTCAACATCGACATCTTCTCTTGCCTGCCTTTCGACCACGAGCGAGCGCTAGACGACGCCAAAGCCCTCTTCGATTTGGAAGAAGTCAAAACCTGGCTGCTGGACCGGGGACTGGAATGGCTGGACGAGCGAGGCGGCCTGGTCGAAACGGTGGGACAGCGGGCGGCCCTGGAAGCCGGTGGAACCGGGCGCGACCGTGACTGAGCCCGGTGGGCTGCCCTGGATTTCACGCGATTTCCTCGCCCTTTCCGGGAAGCAGCGCACGCTGGGTCCATCCAGAGTCGTGCTCATCCCGGTCCCCTACGATAGCACCACCTCTTTTCGCAGTGGCGCGCGCTACGGGCCCGCCGCAATCATCGAAGCCTCTTACGGCCTAGAAGATTACGACGCTGAGCTGGATCTGGATGTTTCGCTGGCGGGCATCCACACCACCGAGGCACTCGAGCCCCACATGGGCGGACCCGCCCTCATGGTGGAGCGAGTGAGGCAGGCCGTCGGCCGCTACGTGGGAAAAGGAAAAATCGTTGGTGTAGTGGGCGGCGAGCACTCCATTACCATCGGCTCGGTGCAAGCGCACCTGGAGGCGTACCCGGAGCTGTCGGTGCTCTATCTGGACGCCCATGCCGACCTTCGGGACGAGTACATGGGCACCCCTTGGGGCCACGCCTCGGGAGCCCGCCGCATCCACGAACGATGCCGCCTGGTGCTGGTGGGTCTGCGCAGCATGTGTCCGGAAGAGCGAGACTACATCCGGTCACAAGGGGTCCCCGCCTACTACTGGCCGCCACCAGGCGACGGCGATCTATGCCTGGAGGAGATCGTGGGCCTCCTGGGTCCAGATGTCTACGTGAGCGTGGACCTGGACGTCTTCGACCCTTCGCTGATGCCCGCGGTGGGCACGCCGGAGCCCGGGGGAATGAGCTGGCACCAGGTGACTTCCCTCCTTAAAGAGATCGCAAAGGCACGGCGCATCGTAGGATTCGATGTATGTGAGCTGTCCCCCGGGGAAGGGCCGGCGGCCTGCTCCTATACCGCGGCGAAATTGGTGTACAAGCTGATAGCCTATGCGACCGCGCCTCCTCCCACCGGCCAGACATCCGGGGACTCAGGCCAGCATTGATTCGAGTCCGTTCGGGGCTCGAAGCTTGTTGGCCGTAGGGGAGTAATTGCGAGCCTCTCTCCGACTTGGCAAAGTCCTCGGTATCCCCATCGAAGTTAACGCGAGCTGGGTGCTCATCTTCCTGCTGCTCACCTATGTACTGGCCCAAGAGTTCGGAGCGGCACAGCTTGACTGGCCGGTGGCGCAACGATGGTCCATTGCGATAGTCATGGTCGTCTTGTTCTTCCTGTCGGTGCTGGCCCACGAGTTGAGCCACAGCGTGGTCGCCAAGCGCCAGGGCATCCCGGTGCAGAGCATAACTCTTTTCATCTTCGGCGGCGTTTCCCGGCTGGCACGCGAGCCGGGACGCCCTTTGACCGAGTTTAAGGTCGCCGTGGTAGGCCCACTGAGCAGCATCCTGCTTTCGGCTATCTTCGGGGGGCTGTGGTACCTGCTGGGTGCGAGAGATTCCACCCTGGAGGTGATTCTGTTCCTGCTTTCGTGGATCAACCTGTGGCTGGGGGTCTTCAACATCCTCCCAGGTTACCCGCTGGACGGCGGGCGAATCTTACGGGCAGCGGTTTGGGGACTCACCGGGAACCACCGGCGAGCCACTCAGGTCGCCACCCGGTCGGGGCAGGCCATCGGAGCGCTCATGGTGCTCTTGGGGGTGACGCTGGGCATTTTCGTGAATCCCGTCAACGGCATGTGGGTTGCCCTCATCGGCAGCTTCCTCTTCTCGGTGGCCACTGCCAGCTATCGTGAAGAGCGTTCCAAGGAGGCGTTGGGGCAGTGAGGGCGCGACGCTCTCCACTAATAGGGCTTGGGGATAGGGTCTGGGCCAGGACTGACGAAAACCTCCATTCCAGTCCGGTCTCCTCACTTCAGGCTGTGCTAAAATAGCACCAAGCTCGGCAAGAGGTTGATAATGGCGAACCAAGGGATCGTGTACCTGGACCATGCGGGGACCACCCCGATGGACCACAGGGTGTTGGAGGCGATGACGCCATACTTCACCCAGCGTTACGGGAACCCTTCCAGCATCCACGCCGTGGGCCAGGAAGCCCGCTATGCCTTGGATGAGTCCCGGGAACGGGTGGCCCAGGTGCTCCATTGCCGCCCCCGCGAGGTGGTGTTCACCGGCGGCGGCACCGAATCGGACAACGCCGCCATTCACGGGGTGGCCACGGCTTTGCTCGAAACCGGGAACCACATCGTCACCTCGAGCGCCGAGCACCACGCGGTGCTTCACACCTGCCAGCTCATGGAAGGACAGGGGTTCGACGTGACCTACCTGCCGGTGGACGACTACGGCATGGTCCACCCCGAAGCGGTCTATGATGCCATCACCGACCGGACGACCCTGGTCACCATCATGTACG
>CAJWBT010000318.1 GCA_913020235.1 uncultured Chloroflexota bacterium | reverse complement strand
GATGTCGAAACCTTCGGCGATGTTCAGCGCTTCCAGGGCGGCGATGCCCTGGCCGTTGGGAGGGCATTCCCAGCAGGTGACTCCCCGGTAGTCAGTGGAAACGGGCTCATCCCAGTCGGAGGTGTGGCCGGCCAGGTCTTCGGTGGACAGCCAGCCGCCCTGCTCCTGAACGAAGGCGGCCATTTTCTGAGCGATCTCCCCTTGATAGAACGCCGCGGCGCCTCCCTCGGCGATGGTGCGCAGGGTCCGGCCCAAGGTGGGTATGCGCATCATCTCGCCGTGGGCCGGCGCACGCCCGTCCACCAGCCACTCGTGGCCGGATGGCAACCGGGCCAGCTTCTCCCGCTGGTTGGACCACTGGAACGAGATGATGTCGGAGACTGGGAAACCCTCTTCGGCGTATTGGATGGCAGGCTTCAGCACCTCCGCCAAAGGCATGGTGCCGCAGGCCTGCAGCAGGGTCTCCCAGCCGTGGACCGCGCCGGGGACCGTTATGGAGTGGACCCCGGTCTCCGGAATCTGGTCGTGGCCTTGGGACCTGAGCGCTTCCAGAGAAGCCGCCGCCGGGGAGCGCCCGCTCCCGTTGAGGGCCCGCACCTTTTTCTCCTTGTTGTTCCAGACCAGGGCGAACATGTCGCCGCCCACGCCGGTGGACACGGGCTCCACCACATTGAGCACCGCCGCGGTGGCCACCGCCGCGTCCACGGCGTTGCCTCCCTGCATCAACACCCGCAGCCCGGCCATGGCGGCCAGGGGCTGGCTGGTGGCTACCATCCCATTTGTTGCCAAGACAGTCGAACGCCTGGAGTCGAAGAACATGGCCAAACCGCTCCCCCGGTCAATCTGCGCTCACCTTGGGCCGCCCGGCCGGGGGTGAGGGCTGGGCCATTTTATCATAGAGGGAGTTCGGGCACACCAACTCTTGACGTGGGACGTTTGCGGCCTGATAGGCTGTAATAGGGCAACCTGGAATCAGCCCCATACTCTAACCCTACTCCAGCAGCCGGCCAAGGGCCGACTGGTGGTGTCTATAGGAGGCTACACCATGGCAGTGGATGTTGGACAGACGGCGCCGGAGTTCACCCTGTATGACACTGATCGCGGGCAGCGGTCGTTGAGCGAGTTCAAGGGCAAGAACGTGGTTCTCGCCTTCTTCCCCGGGGCTTTTACCGGCACGTGCACCACCGAGATATGCGCCCTGCGGGACCGAACGGACCAGTTCAACTCGTTGAACGCCCAGGTGCTGGGCATCAGCGTAGACCCCCCCTTTTCCCAGAAAGTCTGGGCCGAGAACAACGGCCTGAACTTCCCGGTCCTGAGCGACTTCAACCGGCAAGTGGTGAACCTGTACGGCGTCCCCCTTCAGGACCTGGCCGGGCTGGAAGGTTACGTGGCCGCCAAACGGGCCGTGTTCGTGTTGGACAAGAGCGGTGTGGTCCGCTACAAGTGGGTGGCCCCCGCTCCCGGCAAAGAGCCGCTATACGACGAGATCAAGCAGGCCTTGGAACGGCTGGCCTAGCGGCGCTGGGTCTCTCCCCAGGAGGCCGGGCCCTGCCGGGCCGCACGGAATCCTCCTGCCATCCGTCAAGATTCGACGCCGGCACGCTTGTGTCTGACGAGAAGCCCTTGTCGTGGTAGACTGACCCTGACAATTGTGAAGCGCGGCAAGGGGAGCATGGGACGCAGCGGCAGAACGGGCGCTTGGCTGGTGGCCTTTCTCACCCTGGCCGTGCTGTTGGCGGCGTGCGGCACCAGGGACGGGGGGGGGAGGGCCATCAACATTGACGGGTCCAGCACCGTTTTCCCCATCACCGAGGCGGTGGCCGAGGAGTACGGCATCCTCACCGGCGGATCGGTGCGGATCACCGTGGGGGTGTCCGGCACCGGCGGCGGCTTCAAGAAGTTCTGCAACAACGAGACGGACATCGCCGACGCCTCCCGGCCCATCAAGGCCAGCGAGGTGGAGATGTGCGCCCGGAACAGGGTGGAGTACACGGAGCTTCCCGTGGCTGTAGACGGCCTGACCGTCATGGTGAACCTTGACAACGGCTTCGTTGAGTGTACTACCGTGGAGGAGCTTCACACGATATGGGCGCCCGAGGCGGAGGATGAGGTCGATCGTTGGAACCAGGTGCGCCCTGACTGGCCCGACGAGTCCCTCCACCTCTACGGGCCGGGCGTGGACTCGGGCACCTTCGACTATTTTACCGAGGTGGTAAACGGGCAGGCCCAGGCATCGCGGGGCGACTATACCGCCAGCGAGGACGACAACGTATTGGTGCAGGGAATCTCCGGGGACAAGAATAGCCTGGGGTTTTTCGGCTACGCCTATTACACCGAGAACATCGAGCGGCTAAAGGCCGTCGAAATTGACGGTGGCGCTGGATGTGTCGGTCCTTCCGACGAAACAATCGGCGACGGGACCTACCGCCCCCTTTCCCGGCCTCTGTTCATCTACGTTCGCCAGGAGGCCGGGGACCAGCCCTACGTCAACGAGTTTGTGCGCTACTTTCTGAGCGAAGAGGGACGGGAACTCGCCGCCGAGGTGGGCTACATAGCGTATCCGGCCCGGGTGTATGAACTGGCTCTGGCCCGGTTCGATAATGGCCGCACCGGCACCATCTTCGGCGGCAGCACCCCAGAGCGAGGCCCGGTCGAGGAGGTCCTGGCCGCCAACCAGTGATCCGCCGGTGCGGACCGCGTCGGACCTACTTGTAAACTCGGGAGCGTGGACTTATCCTTGTAGGGAAGGTCCGCGGACCCTCCCTGCAGGCAACGACCCCCCCTGAAGAACGGGAGACAACCTTGGCAAGGGATGAACTGACCGGCCAACAGGCCGCCGCCGCAGACCTCCGCCGGTCCTTCCGGCCCAAATGGCGAAAGCTCCTCCCTGAACGCATTGCTCGAACTGTTCTTTTCGCTTGCAGTGCCGTCTCGATCTTGACCACAGCCGGCATCGTCTTGGTGCTGGTATTCGAGGCCTTCCAGTTCTTCCGGGAAGTTTCTGTCCTCGAGTTCGTCACCGGCACCAAGTGGACGCCGCTCTTCGCCTCGAAGCAGTTCGGCGTATTGGCGTTGGTCGCGGGCACCACGCTGGTGGCGATCGGAGCGATGGTGGTGGCGCTGCCCCTGGGGCTCCTGAGCGCCATTTACCTTAGCGAGTATGCGCCGGAACCCATCCGGCGGACCGTCAAGCCGGTCCTGGAGATACTGGCCGGGATTCCCACGGTGGTTTACGGTTACTTCGCGCTGTTGTTCGTGACGCCGCTGCTGCGGGGAATCTCCGAGGACATCGCCGTCTTCAACGGCCTCAGCGCCTCCATCGTCATGGGCATCATGATTCTGCCCATGGTCTCCAGCCTCAGCGAAGACGC
>CAJWBT010000317.1 GCA_913020235.1 uncultured Chloroflexota bacterium | reverse complement strand
CCACCGCGCCGTCGCCGGAGCAGTCCACCACCACCTTGGCCCAGATGACGTTCAGCCCGCCGTTGGTGGATACCAGCACTCCGGTTACCCGGTCGCCGTCCATGACAACATCGACGAACTGGGCGTTGAACCAGATGTCGACCCCGGCGTCCGTCATCATCTCCTCTAGGACTACCTTGGTCAGCTCATGGTCGAAATTCAGCTTGACGGTGGGAGAGTCTTGCTTCCCCCAGGCGCCGCCCAGGGCGATGAGCCGGTTGAGAAACTCCTGGGCCACGCCTCGGACCACCGGGTCCCCTTCGTAGGAAATCTCCTGGTCTTCGGTGGCGATGCCCTGGTGGCGGAAGCCAGCGCTCCCCAGGACCATGGCCCCGGTCATGGTGCCTCCAAGGAAGGGGAGGCTCTCCACGAGGGCGGTCCGTGACCCCTTCCTGGCGGAGGCGTAGGCGGCGGCCCATCCAGCGGTCCCACCACCGACCACCACCACATCCGTCTCCTCCTCGGATTCGATGGACGCGCTCAGGTGTTGCATATTGCCTAAGGCAACCATGGCTTCCTCCTTGCGATCAGCGGGCCTCCCCGTTGAGAGAGGCCCAAGTGGTCGGAACAGACGTAACCGTTGGCCTCGCCGAAGGATGACGCCGTGCGGGAGAAGCGGGCCGGGGGATAGCTCCGGGGACAGGGCGAGGACTCGCAGATGATGTATCCGGCCTCGGGGTCTTCCACGTCCCAGATGAGCCCCAGCTTGCGTGGCTGGCGGTCATCCCGCAGGTGCGCGCTGTCGAGGGAGATACCGGCCGGCACGCCGGCCACCCGGAGAACGGTTGCGGCCTCTCTTTGCTGAGTCCAAATCTCTATCAGGCGGTCCAGTTCACCGGTCTGCTCGCGCCGTTGCTCTTCGTCGAGGAAAGAGATGGCCCACCATCGGTCAGCGCCCCGGCAGCGTCGGTCTTTTCCGCCCCGGTATCTATTTCTGTAACTGCCTAGGGCCCACCTCCAGTTTGGTGTCGGCTCCCATGATACTTCCTCTCGATGTATATTACAAATTTGGATGGAGGGTACCTCCGACAGGCCTCACCCGGTCTCCTGGCAGGGTGCGAGAATACCCCAACCGTGGCGGATGAAGTATAAGGCCGCAGCCAAATGCAATCAACACGCACGAAACACCGGGATAGGAACGGCCACTAAGGGCAAGTGCGGTCAGCCCGCGGTGAAAGCCATCGGCAACTCCCCGAAAGGCCGCCCCCACTCTCTTGGAGAAGCTTCCCTACAACCGTTTCAAAACAGTCCGGGGGAAAGGCCCCGGCCCGCCTGCCGCCGTCACCGCCGGTCCCTCCCCCCTCACGGGTAGATTGCCGAGCCCACACGGTCTGTCTCCGCCCGCAACAGGTGCCCGTGGGCGCTGGTGACGTAAAGGGTGGTCATGCCGGGGCCGGCGAAGCAGCAGTTGGTGGGACGCAGGCACGGCACCGGGTGGGTTTCCAGGACCCGGCCGGTAGGTGAGAAAACGTAGATCATTGGCCCGGGGCCGGCCAGTTCCCAGCCAGCGGTGGCGATGATGTTGCCCTCCACGTCAAGGCACATGCCGTCAATGCCCCGTTGCACCCCTGCCGAGTCTTTGCTGAAGGCATGCAGCACCCGATAGGGGCCCAGGGTGCCGTCGTCGTTTATCGGGTAGGCCCGCAACTCCCGGTCAATGTCATCCCGGTCGCTGTTGCTCTCGGCCACGTACAGGGTGCGCTGGTCGGCGGACACCAGGATGCCGTTAGGCATGGTGGTTTCGAAGGTGGCGCGGGTGACCGAATAGCTTCCGTCGGCCTGAGGGTCGGCCCGGAGCACGGAGCGGTTGTCCAGTTCTTCCCTTTCGCTGGAGTCGATGTTGACCGCGTTCCAGGGATTCGTGAACCAGATTCTTCCCTGCCGGTCAACGGCCAGATCGTTGGGAGTGTTCAGTTTCTGGCCGTCGAGCCGGTCTGCCACGATGGTGGTCGTCCCGTCAGGATCGAACCGTACGATGGCACGGCCTCCCGAGCAGCACCCGAATAGCCGCCCCTGGGCATCGTAGGCCAGCCCGTTGGTGTGGTTGGTCTCGCCTCGCCACTCGGTGATCTCGCCGGTGTTGGGGTTGAGGCGCATGATGCGGCTTGCCGGAATGTGGGTGAAATAGACGGCCTCCCCGTCCCAGACTGGGCCCTCGGTGATTCCGCCAAATGGTCTGTGGAGCAACTGGAACTGCCAGCTCATGGTAATGCCCTCCCGGTAGGATTTTTTGCGCCTGGACAATGGCATGCGGGAAGCCTGCCGCTGCAACGGGCCGCCGGCGCCGGCCGGCGCCGGGCTTCCTGTCTCGCCCGATTGTCCCATCTCGTCTAAAAAGGGGCAACCGGCCGGGCAGCCCCGGTTATTCTACCGCCACCGCTGGTGATATAATTCAACCTAGCCAATCTCAACGTGAATTTCAGGACCCGCGAGTCCTCCTGAGGTGGAGCCCAGGGCCAATGCCGGCCAAAGCCGTTTCAAATGACACGCCTCTTCAAAGAAATCTTGGAAGCCGCCGTTCTGGCCCTTCTCGTGTTTCTGCTGATCCAGAGCACTGTAAGGAACTTTAGGGTCGACGGCTCCAGCATGCGCCCAACTCTGGAGGGCGGACAGTATCTGCTGGTCAACAAGCTGGTCTATTTCAGGATCGATACGGAGCGCTTGTCCCGGATAGTCCCCTTCTGGGACGTGGACCGGCCCTCGGGACACTTCGCCATTCATCCACCCAAGCGAGGCGAAGTTATCGTGTTTCACTTCCCCAGAGACCCCAAGAAGGATTTCGTAAAAAGGGTGGTCGGGCTCCCCGGTGAAAGTGTGGAGATGCGCGGGGGCACGGTATACATCGATGGCGTAGCGCTGCAGGAACCGTACCTGACCGCCCCGGACGATTCAACCGTGCCACCGGTCCAGATCGAGGGAAACCAGTATTACGTGCTGGGGGACAACCGGCGGTCGAGCAACGATTCCCGCTCCTGGGGGTTGGTGCCGGAGGAGAACGTGGTCGGCAAGGTCTGGCTTGTGTATTGGCCCACCTCCGCAGCCCAATGGCTGAACAGCACGGCCTCCTCCGGACGGGAGTTGCTCCGGTAGGTCCACCCAGGCCGGGTCTGGCGGGCGCCGCCCAGCAGCGGCTGAGAGCATCATGATCGGGCACGCCGGCCGCCGCCGCCAAGCCCTCCGGTGGACAGTCCTCCCGGCCACCGACTATAATTGCCCTTGGCGCCACATAGGGTTTCAGACCCGAGGAACGGCCCCGAGAGGGTCCCGCCCCGGATTCGGCCCCGAGTGCCGCGCTGTGCTGGAGAGGTGCCGGAGTGGCCGAACGGGCGCGACTGGAAATCG
>CAJWBT010000316.1 GCA_913020235.1 uncultured Chloroflexota bacterium | reverse complement strand
GAGGTACTTGCTGAAGTCCACCACGATGGCGTGGTTGACCGTCTGCCCGGCCAGGCTGGTGCCTCCACCACGGGGCAGCACTGGAACGCCGTTCGCCCGGGCCACCTCGACCACCGCCGCCACGTCCTCGACGCTGCGGGGAATCACCGCCCCCACCGGCTCCATCTGATAGATACTGGCGTCGGTGCTGTAAAGGACCCGGGAGAACGCATCGAAGCGCACCTCCCCGGAGACCCTCCGCCGCAGCTCCTGAGCCAACTCCTCCCGCTCCTTGCCCCGAATCCTCTTCGCCGCTGCGGTAGCCATTATCTCGATCTTCTCTCCACCAAAGTCCAGCGATCAGCCGTCAGCTATCAGCCGTCAGCTTATCCCAAACGGGGGTAGCGCTTCAACCGGAGCAATACCGGCTTCACCAGGGCATCCCTCTTCCTAAGGAGAGGGGCTTGGGGTGTCGGCGTCGCATTGTGGCAAGTCTTTCGCTGATGATAAACTAGGCCTACTCTCGGCGATCCCTTCCCCAAGATTGTTATACCCGCATGTACTGATCCATGGCGAGCACCACATCACGGGGTCGTAACAGAAAAATGAATCAAAATCCAACCAGGGAATGGCTCGACGAAAGGAAGAGCCAGACCCTGAACTCAACCGAAAAGATCTCTCATTTGCTCAACTGTCCCGGCCTGGCAGCCAATTGCGCTTGCGTTTCTGAGATTAAGAATGAAATCAATGCTGTCATCAGTCGCAGCGCAGACCTAAGGCCCTATGCGACCGACCAGCGCGGAATCGACTTCTTAAACCATAGGGCCAGGAGAATCACAGGCGACAGTTTTTTGAGTCCTCCCCTGGTTAGAAACTTCTGCACAGCGGCAAACAGAATCCCCGTTGACACCGCTCGGCACAAATCCCGACGCCCTTGGCTCTCAGACCTGGGAATCGATATTAGATTTCTGAGAGCAAGGGTCGCATTGATGGTTCGTAGGGAAAAGCACCACTGATCGCGAAGCCCTGAGAAGTAGAACGCAATATCTCTGTGTCTCTGTGCCTCTGTGGCCTGTATTACTAGGGAGGACCGGACATGCCATCGCTAAAAGTCGGCTTTATCGGCTTGGGCCGGATGGGCCTGCCCATGTCCTACCGTCTGCTGGCGGCGGGCTTCAACCTGACGGTCCACAACCGGAGTCAAGACAAGGTGCGCCAGATCGCCGAAGCAGGCGCCCGCCCAGCCGAGTCCGCCGCCCAGGTCGTGGGTGACACGGACATCGTCCTTGCCTGCCTGCCCGACGTGGCCACAGTGGAGGAAGTCTTCCTGGATGAGGACGGCATTGTGGCCAATGCCCGGCCCGGCCAGGTACTGGTGGACCACAGCACGGTTGGACTAGAGGTCTCCAGAGCCTGCGCCGCCGCCGCCGAAAAAAAGGGCGCCGCCTTTCTCGACGCCCCCATCAGCGGCGGCACCGAGCGGGCCGGGGACGGCACCCTGACCGTCATGGTGGGCGGGCCCTCCGAAGCCTACCAAAGGGCGCTGCCCCTTTTCCAGGCGATGGGGACGACCGTACGCCATATGGGACCGGCGGGCACCGGCACCGTGGCCAAGCTGGTCAACCAGCTTCTGGTGGGAATCCACTCGGTGGCCGCGGCGGAGGCCATGCTCCTGGCCGCCAAATCTGGGGCTGACCCCGAGTTGGTGTTCGAGGTAGTCAACTCCGGGTGGGGGCAGAGCTTCATGCTGGCCCGAAACGCCCCGGTGATGCTGGACCGGAGCTACAGCGACGCCCGCGCCCCGGTGAAGACGCTGCTAAAAGACCTGGGCCTGCTTCAAGAGTTGGTCCGGGAGCTGGACACGCCGACTCCGGCCAATGACCTGGCTTTTCGGCTGTTCACGGAAGCGGCTGAGGCGGGCCTGGGCGGCCTGGACGGCCCGGCCGTCGTGCTCCCCATGGAAGAGCGGGCGGGCTGCCGGATTCAACGACATTCCGGCCCGTGAGTGACTTCCTCGAAACCGCGGGCCTGACACGGCTCAAGCGGCCAAATCACCGCCCCAAATGCCGCCCGGCAATGCTAAAATGATTGTCGAACAAATAATAACAGGTGCTGATTAATGCCCCAGGAATTCATATTCGTTAAAGGCGCCAGAGAGCACAACCTAAAGAACATCGACGTGACCATCCCCCGGGAAAAGCTGGTCGTCATCACCGGCGTTTCCGGGTCTGGCAAGAGTTCTCTGGCGTTCGACACTATCTATGCCGAAGGGCAGCGGCGCTACGTCGAGTCTCTATCCTCCTACGCCCGCCAGTTCCTGGGCCGCATGGACAAGCCCGATGTCGACTACATTGAGGGGCTTTCTCCGGCCATATCCATCGACCAGAAGGGCGTCTCTCACAACCCTCGCTCCACCGTGGGCACGGTCACCGAAGTCTACGACTACCTGCGGCTGCTCTTCGCCCGGGTGGGCCGGCCCCACTGCCCCAAGTGCGACCGGCCGGTGCAAAGACAGACAATCCAGCAGATCTCCGACGCCATCATGTCCCTCCCCGAGGGCAGCCGCATCATGCTGCTGGCCCCCAAAGTGCGCCGAAAAAAGGGCGAGCACAAGGATGTCTTCGAGGCCGCCCGCAAATCCGGCTTCGTCCGGGTGCGGGTCAACGGCGCCGTTCACCTGCTGGATGAGCTGGGCGACCTGAACCTGAACAAAAAGAAATGGCATTACATCGAGCTGGTGGTGGACCGGCTGATTATCCGTCCGGAAACCGAGGTAAGCCGGGTGTCCGAGTCGGTGGAAGCGGCTCTGCGGGAAGGAGATGGCGTCGTCCAGGTGAGCCGTGAGGGCGAGGAGGAGCTGGTCTTCTCCGAGCAATTCGCCTGCGTCCAGTGCGGTACCAGCCTCTCGGAGATCGAGCCTCGCACCTTCAGCTTCAACAGCCCCCACGGCGCCTGTAGCGTGTGCACCGGCCTGGGATACAAACTGGAGGTGGACCCGGACCTGGTGATCTTCGACAAGAAGCTGTCGCTGTTGCAAGGGGCCATCGCTCCCTGGAGCCGGGGCGGCACCTCCAGCAGCTGGTACCTGAGCCTGCTGGAGTCGGTGGCCGGCAGCCACGGGTTCTCGGCCAGCACTCCGGTCAAGGACCTGACCCAAGAACAGCTCAACCTGGTCCTCTACGGCAACAGGTCGCGAAGCATCACCATCCGGCACAAGACCCAACACGGCCGCGTCTATAGCTGGAACACCACCTTCGAGGGGGTAATCTCCAACCTGGAACGCCGCTACCGGGACACCGAATCCGACTATACCCGCGGGGAAATCGAGCGCTACATGGCCGCCCGGCCCTGCAAAGCCTGCGGTGGCAGGCGGCTCCGGCCCGAGGCGCTGGCCGTCAGCGTCTGC
>CAJWBT010000315.1 GCA_913020235.1 uncultured Chloroflexota bacterium | reverse complement strand
CGGGGCGGCCCGATTTGAACGGGCGGCCCCCTGCACCCCATGCAGGTGCGCTACCTGGCTGCGCTACGCCCCGACTGGCAGTAGAATACCACACAGGCTATCCACCTTCAAGGCGGTGGGCCAACACTGGGCGGGCTCCGCAGAGTTTTCAAGCATCAGGTCCGAAGCAGGTACCTTTTTCCAGCCAGCCTTGCGCAATATCTCTCCACATCCAGAGCGTTACAAGGTATTCCGGCAATCGGCGGCTTGAGACGAAGCGGCTCCGAGACTTGTGGCAAACCCGGCGCGGCTGCCGCGGTACCCCCTCGGGCGGGTCTTGACATGGCCGGGGCACCTCAATACTATTATCGTAGCTGCCCACGTTCGGGCCGGACGCCTTCAGGCGCAAGTCCGTCACGTTGCGGTGCTCCGAAGCCGCTGGGGATTGGTCTAGTGGTATGACGCCTGACTCTGGATCAGGTAACCGAGGTTCGAATCCTCGATCCCCAGCCAACTTTTTGGTCTTAAATGACTCCATCCACCGGGTCGGCTTCCTTGACGATCGGCCCATCCGGAAGGTAGACGAGCACCATCCGGGCTGCCAGACTGTCCAGGGCGCCGGCCTTCATGTGCCTGAACAAGTCTATGTCGCCGAGAAACTCGACAATTGCAAACCCTTTGTTCCCCTCAATATCCATGAGTCCCCTCGTGAACCAGCCGAATGATTGTGGCGAGGCGAACGGCCCTCTACGGACAACCGGCTAGGCGCTCCTGGTTCTGGCAGCCTGGGAACCGGACATGGCCCCGGCTTCCCCGGCCTACTTTTCCGTCATGTACACGTATCTCAGCTTCGGGATGATCAGAGGAAACAGGAAGTAGTCCTTCACGTGAGATTTCCACAGCACGAAGCCGCTTTCACCGTGCCACAAGGGCACCCAGGGGGCGTCTTCCATGATCACCTGCTCAACCGTGTGGTAGATGGCAAACCGGGCCGCCTGGTCCATCTCAACCCGGGCCTTTTCCAGAAGCCGGTCCACCTCTTGGTTGGAATACCTCATGTGGTTGTTGCTGCTTTCGGAGTGAAAGAGGACATCCAGGAAATTCTCTGGGTCAGGGTAGTCGGCTAGCCAGCTCAGGCCACCGAAGATCTGGAACCGGCGCTGGTTCAGGTCCTGAAGGAATATAGCCCACTCCGTCTGCAGAATCTCCATCTCGATCCCCATGTTGACCCGCCACATCTGCATGATCGCCTCCATGCTCGGGCCCACCGGGGCGCCAAAAGACCCTGGGAGGGTGAACGTGATGCGAGGGAATTCCTCCATGTTTTCGCCGTATTTCGATTCTCTCAGAAGTTGCCTGGCCTTCTCCGGGTTGTACTCATAACCCTTGATTGCCAGGTTGTATCCGGGAAATCCAGGAGGAAGAATGCCTTTGGCCTGCACCACCAGGCCCTCGTAGAGTGCGGTAGCCAATGTATTCTTGTCTATCGCGTAGTTGAAGGCCTGCCGTACTTTCGGGTCGTCAAAAGGTGGCTGGGCGGAATTCATCCCTATGTAGCTCACGTCAAAGCTGGGCGGCGCCTGATGGAGTTCCTGGTTCAGCGGGTGCGACGGGTCCAGCATCCCCTCCAGGTTCAAGAGGCTCACGCCGGTGAGGTGTATCTCGTCGTTCTGGTACATCAGCAGTGAGTCGCCGCCGCTGAGAAGGAACCGCACCCCTTCCAGCCTGGGCGCCCCCAGGTGGTAGAACTCGTTCCTCTCCAGCCTCAACACTTCTCCGGGTACGTACTCCGCCAGCTTGAAGGGTCCCGTACCGTTGGGATCACGAAACCAGAACGGATCGCCCTCCACATTGTCCCGGTCAAGCACGAACGCCGCGGGATGGGTGAGCTTCGACAGGAAGTAAGCCTTTGGAGCGTCCGCGGTGACGGACAAGGTATGGTCGTCGATGACCTGGACCCCGCGTACGTCTGAGGCCTTGCCCTTGAGTTTGTCCTTGAATCCGACCACGTCTCCCAGAAAAACGCCTGCCACGGGGGACTCGGTGCCGGGATCTCCGATCCGCTCCAGCGACCACTTGATATCCTGAGCGGTAACCGGCTTGCCGTTGTGGAACTTGGCCTCTTCCCTCAGGTGGAAAGTATAGGTCCGGCCATCGTCGCCAATGTCCCAAGCTTCGGCCAGGTCTCCCACGGTTTCTAGCTGAGGGTTGAATACGTCATGGGGATTCTGGGCCTCGATGGTTACCAGTCCACCATACACCTCGATAACGTAAATCGCGGAGGATGCATCCACGGTGAGGTGAGGGTCCAGGGTTGGCGGCTCACGGCCCACCCTGACCAGGGTGGCGCCTTCAACTGCTTGGTCCTCCGGGGCAACCACCGCCGCAGGCGTCGCTGTCGGCGTGGGCGAGGGCCTCGACGTGACCGTTGACGCCGTTGCCGGAGCGGTGGCCGCGGCCGGGATTTGTGCCGGCGCTGCAACGCTGTCGGGTTCAGCCGTGGGCGTAGCCGTGGGCATGACCGTCGGGCTGGGTGAGGTGGCCTGCTGGCCGCAGGCGACAGCAATCATGAGAACAGGGAATACTATCAGGAAAAGAGCCCTCACGTTCATCCCCCGGCTACACCTTCCCCAGAGTTTTGGCCGGCCAGCCTGCCCACACCCTTTTTCCGGCTCGCACCACTGGCCCGGCTCTAATTCAAGGGGAACTCCGCCTTTTCCAAAGAGTGTATTGGTGACCCTCTGTGCTGTCAACGTCATTTCCGACCAGCACCTGAACCCGTCCCCCATTTTTGATTACGTCGCCGAATCGCGGGCCGGATTCCTTGCCCCGCCCGGATACCGGGCCCGTCCTGGCCGACAAGCCTATGCTACAATCGAGCCGCCACCAAGGCCTACGCGGCCCTGGGGTTCTTCAATGGCGTTCCCCTAGCCGACCCGGAGGGGATATTGGAGGGACGGGGTCAGAAGATGCGCCACATGAAGGTCAAACGGTTGAGCGACATCCGGGCCGGCCAGTACGCAACCTGGGTCCGGGAGGCGGTATCGCTGAACCTGCGGAGCTGAAGCGGACCCTATTTGCAGCGAATCCCCCGACGCGAGGAGGCTGATATGCGGTTAGGGGCGGTTTTCCCCCAAACGGAAATCGGGGCGGACCCGGCCGCGGTCCGGGATTTTGCCCAGGCCGCCGAGTCCCTGGGCTATGACCACCTGCTGGTGTTTGACCACGTCCTGGGCGCCGACGCCGGCAAGCGGGAGCACTGGGACCGGCCTTATCAACATACGAGCATGTTCCACGAACCGTTCGTGCTTTTCGGCTACCTGGCCGGTATCACCCGGAGAATCGAGCTGACAACTGGGGTGTTGATCCTGGGGCAGCGTCAGACGGCGCTGGTGGCCAAGCAGGCCGCCG
>CAJWBT010000314.1 GCA_913020235.1 uncultured Chloroflexota bacterium | reverse complement strand
GGGTCAGCATGGCCGCCGCGAACAGGGAGTGGACGGCGAAATACCAGCCAAAGCGCGGGTCGCCGCGCATGTAGCCCATGGAGTAGACCTGCACCATCAAGGCCACGAAGGTGACCAGCCCCAGCATGGCCACCGTCAGGGGATCGATGAGCATGCCCCATTTAAGCTGCACGCTGTCGCCTGGGCCGGGCAGGCCGGCGTTGAACCAGGTCCGCTCGTACTGGCAGGTCAGCTCGCCGGTGTCCGGACTGGTGAAGCAGTGCTTCGTGTCCGGTCCGGCATCCAGGAAGCCGCCAAACACCACCCAGAAGACGGCAAATCCGGCGGCGATGGCGAGGACGGCCAGGAAAGCGCCCTTGCCGGGCAGATACCTGCCGAAGACGACAATGAGCGGCGCCGCGGCGAAGCTGAAGACCGGTATGAGCCAGGCCCATTCCATCAGCTATCAGCCGTCAACAGGGTAACCCCCCCGTTCCCCCTCTTCGCAAGGGGGAGTGAGGGGGGGTCTTGCTGATACCGGTTTGCCGGGATTCGTACCACTTCCGTGATCACCATCTCATCAGGTCTATCTCGTCCACGTTCACCGTGGAACGGTTCCGGTGCATGCGCAAGATGATGGCCAACGCCAGGCCCACCTCGGCGGCGGCCACGGTGATCACGAAGATCGCGATGATCTGCCCGTCGAAATGAACGAATTTGCCGGTGCCGTTAAGGTGGGACGCAGCGGCGATAAGGTTGATGTTTACCGCGTTCAGCATCAGTTCGATGGACATCACGATCAGCACGGCGCTCCGCCGGGCCAGCACACCGTAGAGCCCGATGGAGAACAATCCGGCGCTCAGCAACTGAAAGTAGACCAGGGGGACCATAAGCTACTGTTCGTCCCTCCTGGCGCGGGCTATGAGTATCGCCCCGATGAGGGCCACCAACAGCACCAGCGACGCCACCTCAAAGGGGATTGCCCACCGGGTGAACAGAGAGTTGGCCAGCTCGGTGAACACCGGGCTCTGCGGCTCGGTGTCCTCCACCCGCCGGATCCAGAAAGACGGAATCAACACCGCCAGCAGGCCCAGGGCGGCCACCGCCGCCAGCGGCCACTGCCGGTTATCGGAGATCCGGGGGTATTCGGCGGTCCGGGTGAGCATGATGGCGAACAGAAGCACGATGATGATCGCGCCTCCATAGATAAGCACCTGGACCAGTGCCAGAAACTCGGTGAAGAGTATAAGATACACGCCGGCTACCGCTATCAGAGAAACCAACAATGCCAGCGCGGCATGCACCACGTTCCGGGTCGTTACGACCCCCAACGCCCCACCCAGGGTCACCACCGCCAGCAGGATGAACAAGAACCAAGACACAGCTACCGGCCCCAACCAAATAATGAGCCACCGGGAAGGCGGCTCCAATGGGATACAGTTCCAGTAAGCATATCCCTAGGGATACACATCGCTTCTCACCGCCTCCCGAATATCCTCCTCAGGAATCCTCCTATGCCTTGCCTTTCATGCCTGGGTCCAATCCGTTTCCTTTTCAAGAACCGTTCGGTGCATTCCACGCAGGTACAGGCGGCAGGGTGCCTGCCGGTCATGTTCCGGAGCCGTTCGTCTTCCCTTCTCGGCATGTCCAATTCTTCAACGACGGCCACCGTGCCGGAGGGGCTCGCAAGCCGGCCCAATCCGGCGCCGCATCACACACATGGCCGGGGGCTACTCTTCCACGGCCGCGGCAGCCGCGGGGACTTCACCCTCGGGCTCAGCCGTTGCCGCGCCCTCTTTCTTCCGCTTGGTCAGCTCCGAGGGAGCGACCCAATCAGTCTCCCCCTGGAACTTCTTCCCAACCTCCAGCAGGGCCGGCAAATCCACCCGGCCATCGTTGCGCCGGTAGGTACTCATCTCGTGCTCGTGGCTCATCACGATGGCGTCAAAGTTACACAGCTCAACGCAAATCCCGCATATTATACACCGGTTCAGGTTGATTTCGAAACTGTCGATGATCTTTCGCCGGTGACTCCGGCCCTCTTCATGGAGCGGGTTGTTTTTCATGTTCGCCGACATGCACCGGGTGGGACAGTTTCGGATGCACACCATGCAGCCGGTGCAATAGGGCTCGCCGACCTGGCTGTCCCAGGTCAACGCCGGAAAGCCCATGAACCGGGGCTGAACCGGTGTCGGGACGCCGGTCCTTTTCCAGAAACTGCCGGTCTCAGGGTACTGGCGAGTCACCGGCGCCCGCAACCCGCGCGCCGTGGACACCAGGGTCACCCAGAGACCTTTTAGGCTGTACTTCATCGGTTAGTCACTGATCAAGAATTCCGAATCTCACCCGGAGTCCAGCCCGGCCCGGCCTTGCGGGGCCATTCTGTCTGCCTCGCCCGAGTCAGGCCCGCGGGTTTGACCCACCCCGCGTCTGGAGGCCTGAAGCGCCCGCTGGCGGGCCCGCACCTCGGCCACCCGGTGGGCCGGGGCCACCATATTTCGATAGATCAGGTAGGCTACCAGCAGCAGGCCGCCCAGCGACATCAGGGTCAAAGACCAAGCAGGCCAGCCATAGAACTGATAGACGGCGGTCATGACGATGGCCAGGAACGAGAGGGGCACCAGCACCTTCCAGGCGAAGCCCATCAGTTGATCGACCCGCAGCCGGGGGAAAGTGCCCCGAACCCAGAAAATCACCAGAATGACAGCGTAAACCTTCAAGAGGAACCAGACAATGCCGGGAAGGACCGGTCCCAACCATCCACCCAGGAACAGCAATGTGGTCAGCGCGCCCACCGCAAAGGTGTTGATGTACTCGGCCAGGAAGAACACCGCCCAGTGGGCGCCGCTGTACTCTACAAAGGGGCCGCCCACAATCTCCGACTCAGCATGGTATATGTCAAACGGCGTCCGCCCGACTTCGGCCAGCCCGGCGATGAAGAAAATTGCCAGGCCCAGGGGTTGAACCAAGACGTAGGGATAATCACTCTGCCCCGGGTTCATTGCCGAACCGGCCACTATCTCCCGCAAATCCAAGGATTGGGCCAGCATGGCCACGACGATAACCACCATGATGACGGGGATCTCATAGCTGATCAACTGGGCCGCCGCCCTCAGTCCCCCCAGGTTGCCGTACTTGTTGGCCGAGCCCCACCCGGCCAGGACCAGACCCAGGATTCCAACTACGGTGAAGGCGATGATGTAAAAGAGGCCCAAGTCCAGGTTTTTCAAGACCGCGTCGTGGGAACCAGGGATGGTAACCCAGATCACAAAAGCGGAGAGCATCACGATGATCGGCGCAGCCCAAAAGATCGCCTTCTCCGAGGAAGCCGGAACGATGTCTTCTTTCGCGATCAGCTTGAGGGCGTCGGCGATGGGCTGCATCAAGCCCATGGGGCCGGTGCGGGTCGGACCCAGGCGG
>CAJWBT010000313.1 GCA_913020235.1 uncultured Chloroflexota bacterium | reverse complement strand
CCCTGGTCACCATCATGTACGCCAACAACGAGATCGGGACCATCAACCCGATTGCCGGGATCGCCGAGGCCGCCCACCGGAGGGCTAGAGAGCTGGAGCGCACCATCGTGGTGCATAGCGACGGGGTGCAAGCCGCAGGCTTCCTGAGCCTGGACATGAGCCGGATCGGGCTGGACATGCTGACCCTTTCGGGCCACAAGTTCTACGGGCCCAAGGGTACCGGAGTGCTCTACATCAAGCGGGGAACGCCCTACCTGCCTCTCATTGTGGGGGGCGGGCAGGAGCGGGAAAGGCGCTCGGGGACCGAGAATATTCCAGGCATCGTGGGGCTTTCGGTGGCACTGGAATTGGCCGACGCCCAAAGGGAGGAAGCCAGCGTCCACTGCTCTGCCCTGCGAGACCGGATTGTCCAGTTCGTCTTGGATAGCGTCTCGAAGAGTCGCCTGAACGGCCATCCCACGCAGCGGCTGCCCAACAACGTCAACTTTTCTTTCGCCGGCGTCGAAGGGGAGCCTATCCTGCTGGGGCTGGACATGGCTGGAATAGCGGCCTCCAGCGGCAGCGCTTGCAGCTCCGGTTCGCTGGAGCCGTCCCACGTGCTGCTGGCCTTGGGCCAATCGGCGGAGCTGGCCCGAGGAAGCTTGCGGATAACCCTGGGCAAGGGGAACACGGAAGAGGAAGTCGAGTACCTGTTGAAGACGCTGGTGGACCTGGTGAGGCAGTTACGCCAACTACCCACGCTCACCACCACCGGTGCATGACCAATGTCGAGTAGCCGTAATCGAATTTGGGCCGTCGGCTTTAGACGAAGCTGATCGCCGAAAAACTGTGGTGTCCTGGATGCAAAACCGGAAACTGATCTTCTTGACTATCGCCCTTCTGGCGGCTCTGTTCCTGGCGGCATGCTCGGACAGATCGTCGAACTTTGGGAAGTACCATAAGGGCCGGACCCTGCACATCAACGTTCTCACCATCGAGACGGCGCCCGAGCTGCGCTACGCCACCATCGATCCGGAATCGGTGGTGCGGCACTGGCGGCTGGTCCCCTCGGCCGAGGACCTGGAGCTGGTGATGGTAAACCTCAAGGTGGAAAACCACACGGCCACCAGCGCCATCGTGAGCGTGGACCAGCAGGCTGCCCAGCTCCGGGACTTCGTGCGCGAAACCTACTTCCCCATTGATCTTGACAGGCGTCTGTACCAGGACTTCCGGGGCCAGGCGTCGGTCGATGTCCGCATGGACCTGGGCCAATGCTTCGATCCGAACCAGATGTACATCACCCCGGGAACGACGGTCACCTGGATCAACGACGGTTCCGAGGTCCACCACGTGAAGCTTGGCGCCGGGTCCAGTGGGCAAAGCCAAGGTCAGGTCGACCCGGCAGCAATCAGTCCGGGGCAAAGCTACGCTCACACCTTCACCGAAACGGGAACCTGGAGGTACCAGTGCGGCGCGGCGGACCTGGCGGACCAGGAGGCGCTGTTGGTGGTCGAAGAAATGGACGGCCAGCCCAAAACAGACGAACGGTCCATCCTCTTCGTCCACGGCCCGTTCGACCTGAAGATGGACATGGGGATCGACGGCTGGATGGTATTCGAGGCCCCCAAGGAGACCAAGTTCCGGGATTTTCGTTGGCGGGCCGGGGATTCCATCACCATCACGTTCTAGACGGCAACTCAAGACCGGCCACCTCGCCTGGCGCCTCTGCATGGCGCTCCGCCTGAATAGCAGGTTTGACTTGGGCCATCGCATCGAAACCGGCGCTCAACACAGGCATTGCAAAGTCCGACGAAGATTGAAGCTAGACTGGGGTGCCCGACCGAGGGTGGGCCACCACGACATGCCTTATTTCGTCTTCCCAGTGACTCCCCGTGGCGGTCCACATGCTAGCACAAACTTGGCAGATTGCCTGGCTGCCGGCAAGCGGCAGCCAGGTCGAAACGAACAGCCGATCGATGAGCGTAGGTTGCTGAGTGGCCAAGTTGGACTCGAATCTTCTCACCAGTCAATCTGAGCCGGCGGGGACAGCGCCGCCCCCGGTCTGGCGGCGGCTTTTCCACCTTTCCTTCGGCTCTTCAATCCCGATAGCCGGAATTTTCACTCCCGAATACGGCATGGTCGCGGCCAT
Organism: uncultured Chloroflexota bacterium; assembly: GCA_913020235.1. Next base: position 1,271 of record CAJWBT010000313.1, on the reverse strand, counting down.
GGCCGTCGTTTCCGCGGGCGGGCTCGGTCTGGACCTACTGCGGTTCCGGATTTCGTGGCTGAACCGGCAGTTCGTCCGCTGGCTGGCGCCCTTACTGAAGAGAGAAGAATCTCGGCGAATAACCGGGGCCACCTACATGGTCATCGCGGCTCTGTTCACCTTTCTCCTCTTCGGATCATCGGTGGCGGTGCCAGCCCTGCTGTTTCTGTCGTTGGGCGATCCAGCTGCGGCGATGGTGGGGCGGCGGGCGCCCGGACCTAGGATACGGAACAAGTCACCCTGGGGTACCGCCGCCTTCATAGCGGTTGCGTTCGTGGTGGTGGCGGTGCTGGCAGGCACCGGCGCGGTGGACTACCACTGGGGACTGCTGGTGGGGGCGATCGTCGCCGGACTGGCAGAGCTGGCCTCCGTGCCCCCCGACGACAACCTCGCAGTCCCGCTGGCCGCGGGGGCGGTCATGTACTTCTTGGGTGTTTGAGGGGCGCAGGGCAACCGCGTCAGAACGCGATTCGAAAATGCCGCCGGAGGACCATCCGGTCCCGGCCGCGGGGTCTTGATCGTTACCAGGCGCCCGGGAGCGGCGTGTCCCTCCACCCGGCAAACATTTCGTCGAACCCGCCCCGGTCAGCCTCCGCCGTCGAACCGGATGACCTCGGACCGGCCCCGCTGGAACTTCAAGTAGGCCTGTTTGCTCATCACGGGCCGGTGCGCTCCAATCACCTCTTTGGCTTTGGCAGCGCCATCGGCCAGCAGGTCGATCACCACCATGGCCATGACTTTGGCCGGATTGACCACCGCCGCCTCATAATCGTTGACCAGGTACTCTTTGCTGTGCCCGGGTCCGGTCGCTCCACCGGCGTACGGATGGCACACCGGAATAAGGTGGCTCAAGTCTCCCATGTCGGTCGACCCGCCCCGGTTGCGCCGGGCCGGGATCAACAGGGTCGCCTCCTCTCCTACCAGTTCGGTTGAACTCCGTCGAAACAACTCTTGCAGGTTCGGGTCCTGGCGGAGTGGGAGGTATCCCGGGATGTTGGTGATCTCCACCGAGGCCCCTACAGCCAGTGCTCCGGCCTTGAAGCAGCGGTCCACCACCGTGGCGTTTCTGACCACCGCCCGGGGGGTTGCCCCACGGACGCGCCACTCCAGACGAACGTCCGCCGGAACGGCACTGACCGCCTCGCCGCCTCTGGTCATGACGCCATGGATGCGTACCGTATCCTCGGCCCGGTGGGTCTCCCGGTTGGCGTGGATGGCCTGCAGGGCGAAGG
>CAJWBT010000312.1 GCA_913020235.1 uncultured Chloroflexota bacterium | reverse complement strand
GCCACCTCTCGGGTTACCCTCGAGACCCGGGTGGCCATCGCCTTCCCTCGCTCCCCCATGGCCGTGGCCTACCTCAGCCGGGACCTGCAGGAACTCTCGAAGGGCCGCTTTCGGTTGGGCCTGGGTACCCAGGTCAAGGGCCACATCCAGCGCCGCTTTTCTTCCAAGTGGGAGTCGCCGGGCCCCAAGCTGAGGGAGTATGTACAGTCGTTGCGCCATATCTGGGACTGCTGGGCTAATGGGACCAAGATGGACTACCAGGGCCAGTTCTACCAGTTCACCCTGATGACTCCTTTCTTCAGCCCCGGCCCCAGCATCTACGACGTGCCCGGCGTCTTTACAGCGGCCGTTAACGCCTACAACTGCCGGGTGGCAGGCGAGGTCAGCGACGGTTTGATGCTGCACAGCCTCACCTCGGCGCAGTACGTGCGGCAAGTGGTAAAGCCCGGCCTGGAACAGGGCGCCGGGCGGGCCGGACGCGACGCCGACGGACTCCAGGTAACCGGGGGCGGTTTCATCGTTACCGGCCCCAACCGGGCCAGCATTCGCGCCGCCGAGGCCGAACTGCGGAGGCGCATCTCCTTCTACGCTTCCACCCGGACCTATTCCCCGGTCCTGGAGTGTCATGGGTTTGCCGAGATCGGGAAGCGCCTTCATGAGATGTCCGTCCGCGGCGAATGGGCGGAGATGGCCGAGCTGGTTAGTGACGAGATGCTGGACGCTTTCGCCGTGGTGGGTGAGTATGACGAGATCGCCGGGAAGTTCCTCCAGCGGTACGGGGGGTTGCTCGACGAGGTGAATTTCACAGTCTACACGGAGTCGCCGCCGGAGGAGGCCGAGATGCGGAAGATCATCCGGCAGTTGCAGGAGGCCTCGAAGGTTTGATCCTCCGCGCTCACTTCTGGAAGGCATGGCGCGAAGCCGGGACCGGCCGGACCGTGGTGGACGGGGTGACCCACGAGATGGTGTGCCGCTTGCAGTTGAGTCCCCCTGGATGCGTACCGGTATGACGGCGGGCGCAGGTGCGGGCACAAGGCCGTTCAAGCGCGACAACGAGACGGAGCGCACCTACTGGTTGAAATGGGCGGCCTGGGAGTGGCTGTATACCGTCGCGCAGTGCCGCTGCATCGGCATGGAGGTGCGTCTGGAAGGGCCCGGAGGCCGGGTGGTGGACCTGGTGGGAGTGGGCCCCGGCAACACGATTTACGTCGTAGAGGTGAAGTCCACCCGGTCCGACTTCTCTCGTGACAACCATACGGCGGACGACCTGGTGGCGCTAGCGGCCCAGGGCCAACTGGTCGCAGGGCGCACCGAGTTGGCTCGGAAGACCCTGATCCAGACCACCCTCCACGCCCAGAAGTTACGCCCCGAGTCCTGGCGTGAGGTCATGGCCTACCGGCAAGCCCTGGCTGATTTCAAGCGGCTGGTCAGGAAAGAGCAGGCGTATCGGACGCGGCTGGCGACGTATAGCATCAAGTTCCATGATGACCGGTTTCTCAGGATCGCCGATTACCACTACATCATCGCGCCCCGGCAAGCCGTCACCCGCCGGTGGCTGCCTCCCCAATGGGGGCTCCTGGACGACACCCCTCAAGTGGTGGTGCCGGCGCCCCGGAAAAGCGTGCGAAAGAATACCGGCATCGTTTCCAATGTCCTGCGGGCTATAGCAAGAAGCGACACCACTTCCATGATGCGGGCCCAGGGTGTAATGTTTGCGGAGGGTGGCGCCAAAGATGGAGGAGACGGGCCGGTGGATATGGTGACGGTACCGGCTGAGGTCGCCTCGGATGCCCGCCCCAGTCTCGTAACCGAGGTGAAGAATGGCCGGCGTCGACCTGGTCATCGACGCCATCAAAGGCTAGACCCGTCCCCCACGCCCAACCTTGGTCCCAACGCACCGGTCAGCGGTCCACGGCCGTCGTTCAGGAATTCATGAATTGGGAGGCCAGCGACCCCAGGTCGAACCGTATCCGCCGGAACCCCTCGGTGAAGGGAAGACCGCTGGCCTCGGCGTGGATTGCGGCCCTTTCGCGCACCCGCTGGGCCCGGGTTGATTGGTCACGGCCCGACATCTGGCTGGCATGCTTGCCCAGCGATTCCGCCTTCAGCTCCAGGTAGTCTGTCACATCCACGAAAACGTCGGGTGTTTCGCTGCCCCAGAGATAGGCTTCCACCACCCGGTGCGGTTCCAGTCCCTCGGCGTAAATCTGCTCCGGGAAATGAAGGTGGCTCCAGGCGTAGGTGAAGGCGGCGTCCAGCGCCACCTGTCCGCTCATCCGGTGGTCCCGGTGGGTGTGGCTGTTGCTGCGGTAGGGGTCGATGCACAGGATAACGTCGGGCTTGTGACGGCGGATTTCCCGGACGATCTGGCTGCGGAACAGCATCGTGTCCTCCAGGCCGCCGTCGGGGTGGGCCAGAAACACTACCTCTTCGACGCCCAGGGCATCCGAGGCCTCCTGCTGTTCCCGCTCTCGGATGGCGGCCAACCGGGCCGGCGACATCTCACGGTCCGATGTGCCCTTGTCGCCGTTGGTACAGAGCACCACGGCTACCTCTGTGCCGGCTTCCTTGATCCACTTGCCCAATGTCCCGCCACAGCCGCCCTCGCAGTCGTCTGGGTGGGGTGTGACTGCCAGCGCCCGGTGCGGCGGGGTGGTTATGATTTCCATAGGTGCGTGAGTCCTTTCTTCTTTGCGTGTATTCAGCAAAGTTTCTGGGGGACCCTTTCTTGTAAGAAAGGGTCCCCCAGACCCCTTCCTAAAGGGCTTTGCCTCAAAACTGTCATTCCGAGGAGCGAAGCGACGAGGAATCTGGTGCGGGGTTCCTCCATGGCAGCCTGGACCCACCACCCCAGACCCCTCGCTTCACTCGGGGTGACATATTCCAGGGTACTTTTGAGGCAAGACCCTCCTGAAGGACCTATTCTGGCCCGGTTCTAGCGTCGGCCTGGCTCGACGGCGGCACGGCCCTGGGCGGTGGCGGTGTACCGGCCGGTGCGGCCGGGCATCCGCTCCAGCCAGCGGAACTTGTCCCGGGCGGCGTTGCGGAGGGTCTGGGTGAAGCTATGGGGCTGGCGCCAGTCCGCCAGGTCGAACAGCCGCGCCAGCTCGGTGCCGTCGACGCTCTCCATGCCGAAAAACAGGCGGGCGGCCTCGGTAGCCACCACTACCCGGCGCATGTCTCCCAGCGGGTTGGCCGAGCGGCAAAACTCGGCAAAAGCCTTTTCAGTCGTGGGAGACCGGGCACTTTGTGGAGTCTCCGGCTGCTCCGAGTCCGCGGATTTATGCGGCCCTCGACGAGACGGCCGGGTACCGGAACTGGGGGCGCCGGCGGCTGGAGTTCGGCCACGGGCGGTCTCCCGAGCCGGTGGAGTTGCCAGGGTGTTGGTTTCAGGGGGCTGTGGC
>CAJWBT010000311.1 GCA_913020235.1 uncultured Chloroflexota bacterium | reverse complement strand
AATCCCCATCCGGCCGATGGCCAACGCCTGGCTGCCCGTCCCCGGCTGGACCGGAGAATACGAGTGGCAGGGCCAGATTCCGTTCGAGGAGATGCCCCGGTCGGTGAACCCCGAGCAAGGGTACATCGCCACCGCCAACAACAAGCCCGTGGGCGACGATTATCCCTACTTCATCGCCATCGATTTCACCCCAGAGTTCCGGGTGAAACGGGTGACCGAGGGCCTGCTGGCCCTGGCACGGCCCGACGTGGAGGATATGCAGCAGGTGCACGCCCAGCGCGTATCCATCCCGGCCCAGACCTACGTCGACCTGCTGCGAAAGGTAGAGCCGAAAGATGAATTGGCGGCCCGCGCCAGGGAGAAGCTGCTGGCCTGGGATGGGGCGATGGACGCCGGAAGTGTGGAGCCGTCCATCTACAGCGCCTGCCGGGACGCGCTGCTGAAAGAGCTTCTGGAGCACAACCTGGAGCCCGAGCTGGCGGACGCCGCCTGGCACCCGGGTGACCGGGGGTTGGGGTCCTTCCTCACTCGCTTCAAGGCGCGGCTGGTGACGTTGATTCCGGAAGACGACCGCAGCCTGCTGCCTCCGGGTGAGGACTGGCCCTCACTCATGGCCCGGGCCTTGAGCCGGGGCGTGGCCGTCCTGAGGGAAAGGCTGGGCGACGACCTGGAAGAGTGGCGGTGGGAACGGATGCACCAGGCCCGGCCCCGGCATACCCTGTCCGCCGCCTTCCCAGAGCTGGCCGGCCTCTTGGACCCGCCGGCGATCCCGTCCTCCGGGGACGGGGACACGCCGCTGGCCGGCGGTTACTCTCCCGCGGACCCCGCGATCATCACCAGCCTGTCGGTGGCGCGCTACGCCTACGACCTGGCCGATTGGGACCGCTCGCTATGGGTGGTGCCCCTGGGCAGCTCCGGGCATCCCGGTAGCGGCCACTACCATGACCAGTCGGAAGCATGGCAGCAGGTACGCATGGTCCCAATGCTGTATTCTTGGGACCTCGTCATCGCCGACAGCGAGGCGCGGCAGCGGCTGGAACCGGCGTGACCCCGTGGGTCAATCGGCGACCGGGGGCCGTGCCGCCGGCCGCCACGCTCCATCAAGGAACGGCCCGTTGAGTCACGGCAGGCCTCTCTTCTTGGAACCGGCGCCGGAACCTCTGGAGCGCGACCGCCGCCCACAGCGCTTCAATCACGGTGATGGGGTAGGCCTCCACCAGCCCGCTGTAGGCAGATGTAAGGGCGGAACCGCCGGCGAAAGCCAGTACCATCCACTTGGAGCGGCGTTCCAACCAGTAAGAAAGGAACATTATCCCCACCGCGACAGAGCCAAAAACAGTGAGCATGCTGATCTCCCAGCCAGGCCCGCCCTAGCACGCAGTCAACTTGGTTTTAACAGGATGTCATTCTGAGGAGCGGAGCAATGAAGACTCTCAGCGTAACAACGAGATTCTTCGCTTTGCTCAGAATGACAACGATCAGTCTCAAGTTGACTGAGTACTAGCACCCGGATTGGAATTAGCCGTCAGGATCATCTGTTCGCCCTGAACTCCAACTATGTCCCGATGCGTCGGGGTGGAATCGGAGTTCACCACGAACGAAATCGGCCACGCCGATTACCGGGAATAAGCCCTAACCGCCTTGCAGGTGCCGGCCCAGGAGATCAAGGGCAGCCTGGGCGGCCGCCTGCTTGGTCGCGTCCCGGTCTCCCTGGGCGTGGAAATTGACAGCCCGGTCGCCGCCGTCCTTCACGGACAGGCCGATGAAGAAGGTGCCGATGGGGACATCGGAGCGGCCCCTTCCGGGTCCGGTCACCCCGGTGACGGAGACCGCGAAGTCGGTGCCGGTCAGCTCCCGCACGCCCCGGGCCATGGCCATGGCCATCTGCTCACTGACGGTGCCATGGTTGGCAGCTACCTCCTCCGGCACGTTGAGGATGCGCTCCTTCAGGCCGCCGGTGTAGGCGATGACCCCGCCGGGGAAATACCGTGATGCACCCGGCACGGCGCCCAGCATATATCCCACCAGGCCGCAGGTGTCGGCCTCGGCCACCGACACGGTCTTGCCTCGCTCCGTCAAAAGCTCCGCCAACTCGGTCACGTTCATCGAAGATGTCCTCCTTCACCCATGCGTCTTGGGTCTTTCGGGAAGGTTTCCCCAGAAGCCCCTCCTAGAGAATCTCCTTCTTCGGCCCAAGGCCACTCTCTTGCAGGAGCAGGAAGAACTCCCGGTTGCCGGCATCCCCCAGTATTGGAGATGGGCAGAGGTTGCGCAGCCGCAGCCCGTGGCCGACGGCCCAGGCTATGGTCCGGCCCAAGACCCTGGCGTGAACTTGGGGGTCCTTGATCACCCCGCCGCGGCCCACCTCTTCCTTCCTGGCCTCGAACTGAGGTTTGACCAGCACTACCAGAAAACGCCCATCCTTGAGGTGCTCCAGGGCTGCCGGAATGACCAGGGCCAGCGAGATGAAGGATACGTCGATGGTCACCAGGTCTACGGGCTCGGGCAGCGGGAAGGGACGACGGGCGTTGCACTTTTCCATGACTGCAACCCGAGGGTCCGTCCGAAGCCGGTAGTCGAGCTGGCCGTGGCCCACATCGAGCGCATGGACCCGTGAAGCGCCGCGCTGTAGCAAGCAGTCGGTGAATCCACCGGTGGAAGCCCCGATGTCCAACGCCACCAGGTCTGTTACCGGGAGGTCAAAGAAGTCCAGGGCGTGGGCCAGCTTCAAGCCCCCCCGGCCAACGTATGGCAACCGCCCGCGGACCTCCAGGGCGACCGTCTCCGGGACCAGGGAGCTGGACTTGGACACCCGGCCCCCGGGTGTGAAGACCAGCCCTTCCATGATCAACGTTTGGGCCTGTTCCCGGCTCTCGGCCAGGCCCCTGTCAACCAAGAGGAGGTCGGCCCGTTTTCTAGAGGCACGTTTCGCCACGGCTCGTGCAGTTCCGGTGAGTAACCCTGTATGCCTCAAGGGCCCGCCGCGTAACACGGCCGCCGCCCCAGACGTGCCGCAAGTATATCCCGGAACGGCCGGTCTGTCATCATAGAATGGAGGACCGGGCCATCAGGCAGATGAGTCCGGGGCACCACGGGCAAAACCCCATGACGCGACAGGACATCACTCTGTGTGGGAATGGCAAGGGGAGAGGCCCGGAGGTGGTGAGGGCTAGAACTCCCGCTAGCGGCCCCGCAGCTTCGGGTCCAGGACATCGCGCAGGGCGTCGCCCAGGAAGTTGACCGCGAACACCACCATTCCTATAGCGATCATCGGCGGTAGGGGCAGCCAAGTCGAAACGTCGATGTATTTCCTACCCAATTGAAGCATGCCGCCCCAACTGGGGACGTCCGGTGGGATGCCCACGCCCAGGAAGCTGAGAGAAGCCTCCACGACGATGGCGAAGCCCACGCTGACGGTCA
>CAJWBT010000310.1 GCA_913020235.1 uncultured Chloroflexota bacterium | reverse complement strand
TCAACGACATTCTGACCCGCGGCGCCCGGCCTCTCTTCTTCCTGGACTACGTCGCCTTCAGCAGCTTGGACCAGCAACGCATGGAGACCTTGATGCGGGGCATTGTTTGGGGTTGCCGCGAGGTTGGATGCGCCCTCATTGGCGGCGAAACGGCCCAGATGCCCGGAACCTACGCCGGCAACGAGCTGGACCTGGCGGGGTTTGTCGTCGGGGCGGTCGAGAGGGACCAGGTAATCGACGGCAAGAACATCGAGTGCGGCGACTACTTGATCGGTATTCCCTCGAGCGGGGTCCATACCAACGGGTTTTCCCTGGTGCGCCATGTCTTCAACATCGATGGAAACCCATCGGTGCTGTTCCGCCGCTACGAGGAGTTGCAGCACCAGCTGGGCGAAGAGCTGCTGGTGCGCCATCGGTGTTACTACCCCCTGCTGGAGCCGGCGCTGGGCCTGATCAAAGGACTGGCCCACATAACGGGCGGCGGACTCCCGGGCAAGATGCCCGCCATCCTCCCCGATGGCCTGGCTGCCTCCTTCAAGCTCGGGTCCTGGCGGGTCCCCCCTATCTTCAGCCTGATCCAGCAGGAGGGCAACGTGGGCACCGACGAGATGTATCGGGTCTTCAACATGGGGCTCGGTATGGTCGCGGTCTGCGGGGAGGAAGACGTGAAGCCATTCCAAAACTTGGTTCCCGACGCCACGGTTGTCGGCAGAATTGTCGACCGGGAAGGCGGCCATCAAGTACTTTTGGAAGATGGCTGATCGGCCTACTGAAAACCGGGCCCCGCCCACCCGGAACGGGGCATATGGCCCGGTGGAAGGGCAATAGCTACTCTCAAGCCCCTGACTTCGTCGCGGAGCGGCACGGTTACACCGAATCGCCTCGAGACTGTCCAAGGGTGGCGATTTCTTCCGGGCGCAGGTTGGCCTGGATTACATAATGTGATGTCTCCGGAACCGCACCGGAAAAGGGGTAGGGGTGAAAGCGCTAATAAGTGTCTACGATAAGACCGGCATCGTAGAGTTTGCCCGGCGGCTGGCGGCGGCGGGATTCGACCTGATCAGCACCGGCGGCACCTACCGCACCTTGTCCGAGGAGGGCGGGCTGGAGGTGCGGCAGGTAGCCGAAGTCACCGGCTCACCGGAGATCCTGGAGGGCCGGGTCAAAACCCTGCACCCCGTGATTCACGCCGGGCTCCTGGCCCGCCGGGACTCCCCGGACCACCTGGCGGAGCTGGCCAAACACGGCATCGACCCCATCGACCTGGTGGTGGTCAATCTGTACCCCTTCGTGGCCACCGTCGGCAAGCCCGATGTGACGCTGGCAGACGCACTGGAGAACATCGACATCGGCGGCCCTACCATGTTGCGGGCGGCGGCCAAGAACTTCCCGTCGGTCGCCGTCGTCGTCAACCCGGCGGACTACTTCTGGATAGCGGAAAAGATGGCCCGGAAGAGCCTGAGCCTGGAAGAACGCCGCGACCTTGCAGCCAAAGCGTTCCACCACGTTTCGGTGTACGATACCGCCGTGGCCGATTACCTTACCGCCACCTCCGCAGCGGACACTCTGCCGGACGCCTTGACGCTTTCGCTGAAGAAAGTGGCCGGGTTGCGCTACGGCGAAAACCCCCACCAGCAGGGCGGGCTTTACTTCCTGGGGAACGGCCCCACCGGAGGCGTCGCCGGCGCCAGCCAGCTCCACGGGCGCGAGATTTCCTTCAACAATTTGATGGATGCCGACGCCGCCTGGCGCACCGTCTGCGACTTCGCTGAGCCCACGGCAGCGGTGGTGAAACATGCCAATCCCTGCGGCCTGGCCAGTCACGAGGACCAGGCCGAAGCCTACCGCCGGGCCTATGAGGGGGATTCAGTCTCAGCCTTCGGCGGGATCGTGGGCTACAACCGCACGGTGACTGCCGCCACCGCCAAGGCCATGAGCCCCGTCTTTTATGAAGTGGTGGTGGCGCCGGGCTACGAGCCGGAGGCGTTGGAGATCCTCAAGAAAAAACGGAACCTGCGCGTCCTGGCGGTGGAGCGGATTGGGAACGCGCCAACCTATGATCTCCGGCCCATCAGCGGCGGCCTTCTGGTTCAAACCCTGGACGTCGCCGGCGAAGACCCCGCAACGTGGAAGACCGTCACCAACCGGGCCCCCGGCGAAGCGGAGCTTCGGGACCTGGCTTTTGCCTGGAAAGCAGCCAAGCACATCAAATCCAACGCCATCGTGTTCGCCAAAGACTGCACGCTGGTCGGCATGGGTGCGGGCCAGCCCAACCGGGTGGTCAGCGTCCACCTGGCCCGGCGGACCGCCGGGGACAAGTCACGTGACAGTGTGCTGGCCTCGGACGCTTTCTTCCCCTTCCCGGACAACATCGAGCTGGCGGCTGAGGCTGGGATCACCGCCATCGTCCAGCCCGGCGGGTCAATCCGCGACGGCGAGGTGATCGAGGCGGCCAACAACGGAAACATGGCGATGGTCTTCACCGGCGTCCGCCATTTCCGCCACTGAGCGCGGGCCGACGGGTCGCCGGTTCCTGCGCCCCTTTTGGTATACTGACCCTTGCACAAACAACCGTACACCCGCGAAGACAAGATTGTTGGCCTAAATCCCCCATACCCGTCCCTGACAGAGGGGGAGGTTATTCCTCGCAAGGTTGATGGGCTTGCTGACTCCGGATGACATCTTGGCGACAGCCATACATGCTTGTGAAGCTGGCTAGTTTGGACGCCTATTTGGACATCGAAACCACCGGTCTTTCCCATCAAACGGACGTATTAACCGTTGTCGGCGTGTTCACCGACGACGGCGCCGGTTCGACCCTGACCCAATTGGTCGGTGATGAAATCACCGTGGACCGGCTTCTGGACACCTTCCGAGGAGTCACCTCCCTCTATACCTTCAACGGGAGCAGGTTCGATGTGCCCTTTATCAGGAACCGCCTGGGGGTAGACCTGGAGAAAGGCCTGCGTCACCGGGACCTGATGTATGATTGTTGGGACCGGGGGTTGTACGGCGGTTTGAAAGCGGTGGAGCGGGTCCTGGGGCTCCGCAGAAAACTGCCGGATATGAACGGATTGGACGCGATACGCCTCTGGGAGCAGTACCGGGCCGCTGACGACAAAGAGGCCCTGACTCGCCTCTTGGAGTACAACAAGGAGGACATCCTCAATCTCAAGACCCTGAGGGCACTGCTCAACGCCTAGGTGCGCGACGGCGCCACCCTGGCATAGCGAACAACGGTATGGTAATTAACCGCGTCTAGGGATGGAAGTAGGGATGAGCGCCACTGTCGACATCGTGATACCGGTCTATAACGAAGAGCGGGCCTTGCCTCGCAGCGTTGTTATCCTGGCCGAATTCCTCCATGACAACCTGCGCAACCCGTGGCAGATCATCATCGCCGACAACGCCTCCACCGATGGGACCCGGTCCGT
>CAJWBT010000309.1 GCA_913020235.1 uncultured Chloroflexota bacterium | reverse complement strand
CGTCGTGACTTCCCTAACCTTTCCATGCTACGATTGCCCAGATTCGAGGCTATACATGGATGAGGGTGACGCATGGCGGTCCGAACCGGTAAACAGTTCCTGGAAGGCATTCGCGATGGGCGGGAGATTTGGCTGGAAGGGGAGCGGGTGGAGGACGTTACCACTCATCCAAAACTCTCCCGCATGGCCAATACTTTGGCCTCTATATATGACCTCCAAGTCTCTCCGGAACACCGCGAAGTGATGACCTACAAGTCTCCCTCCAGCGGCGAACCGGTTGCCCGCTCATACATGATTCCCGAAACCCAGGAAGACTTGCTGGAGCGCCGGAAGGCCCTGGAAGTGGTGGCCCACTGGTCTTATGGCATGCTGGGGCGGACCCCGGACTACGTGAACATCCAGCTAACGGCCATGCGCCAAGCCGCCCACGTTTATGGACAGAAGGACCAGCGCTTCTCGGACAACATTATTCGGTACTACGAATACGTCCGGGAGAATGACCTGTGCCTCACCCACACCTTCGGGCACCCTCAGGTCAACCGGGCCGTTCCAATCAGCGACTTACCCGACCCCTATGTAGCGTTAGGCGCGGTAGACACCAACAGCGAAGGAATCATCGTCCGGGGCGCAAAACTTCTAGCGACCTTAGCGCCCTTCTCCGACGAGATATTCTCCCCCGTCTACAGGCCCCTGCGTCCGGATTCCGAAGAGGACAAGAAGTACTGCATCGGTTTCGCCATCCCGGTCAACACCCCCGGCCTCAAGTTCATCTGCCGCCAATCTTACGACCGTGGTGACTCTCTATACGACTACCCGCTATCCGGTCAGTACGACGAGTTGGACGCTCTGGCCGTCTTCGACGATGTTCTGATTCCTTGGGACCGGGTATTCGCCTATGAAGACATAGAACTGGCCAACCATGCCCTGCAAGAAGTGGCCATGTGGCGTCATTACATGCAGCAGGTGGCCGTGAAAAGCATCGCCAAGCTGGAGTTTATTCTCGGAATAACCCATGGTATCGCCGAGGGTATCGGCATCACCGGGTTCGGTCACGTACAGGAGAAAATCTCCGAGATTATCGACACGCTGGAGACGGTGCGGTCATACATGCGGGCGGCCGAAGCAGACGCCAGCCCGTTTTTGGGCGAGGGCATCTGGCCAGCCCCGGAGCCTTGGATCGCGATGAGGAATTGGTACCCCGACGCCTATTCCAGAATCGTATGGATCATTGAACAACTGGCGGCGGGGGGTTTGATGCTCACGCCATCTGAGCAGGATCTGAACGGTCCCATGGCCGAGACAATCGCCAAGTATTATCAAGGCGCCACCGCCGATGCGCCGGAACGCATCAAGTTGTTCCGGTTGGCCTGGGATCTGGTGGGAACCCAATTCGGCTCCAGACAGACTCTCTACGAAAGATTTTTTAACGGCGACGTCGTTAGGCTCCGGCAGCGCAGGTTTGAAACCTACGACTACTCCAGAGCGAAAGAGTCGTTGCGCTCATTTATGGACCGGCCGACCGGGTAGTAACCTAGGATAAAACGGCAGTTGGGGTCTTGGAGGGAGTACTAGACTTTCTCACCGACAGGCGTAGGTGTCGACGAACTGGGCTGTTGCGACCGCTTCCCGACGTCATTCCGGCCTGCGCGGGAATGACTCTCTGTTAAAACATATATAGAGGGGGCTGACTCACCGGAATGAAGGTCCTTCGGAGGAAGGATGCCCTACACTCGACTTGTCGCCCCCTCATTCACTCCGGGCTTGACCTAATAGGAGCCTGCCGGACGCCTCAAGAGAGTCATGCTCAGCCCGGAGCCACTTCATTCTAACAGGGAGGGGAGGCCGATGATAACTCTCGGGGTTGATGCTCACAAGACGATGCATGTCGCGGTATCGGTAGATGAGGGAGGGCGTCCCTTGGACACGTGGGAGGGAACCAACTCCCAGTCCTCCTGGCAAGAGATGCTGGCATGGGCCAGCCAGTGGGAAAGCCGCCAGTGGGGAATTGAGGGCACCGGCAACTATGGGCGAGGCTTGGCCCAGCACTTGGTGGCGGTGGGGGAGACGGTCTACGAGGTAAATCCCAGGCTTACCGCACAAGGCCGCCGCCGTGCCCGCAAGCAAGATAAGAACGACCGATTGGACGCCCAGGCTGTCGCCCGTGCCCTACTCCGTGATGTCCCTGAGCTACCAGAGGTAGTCCTGGAGGATGAAGCCGCCGTGCTGGAGTTGATGAACCGAGAACGGGACCGTCTCAGGACTCAAGTAGACCGGCTCCGCAATCAACTGCATAACCGTTTGTTTCAAGTGGACCCCCAGTACCGGAAGAGTTTCCCCAGCCTCTCCAAGCTAGCGGCCATCCAAAACTTAGAGCAATACACGGCGGCGGCAGACACCCCCTTGGCATCGGTACGTGGGGCAGCGGTGCGGCGTGTGGCCTCACTCTTGCGGCTGGTACTGGAGCAGCACCAGCAGATCACCGGGGAAATCGAATCACTCAGCGGGACCCGCTATGGCGCTCTAACTGAGATTCAGGGTGTGGCCCGCCTGACGGCGGGCATCCTTGCGGGAATCTTGGGCACCCGTAGATTCGCTACTGAGGGCCAGTTCGCCAGCTATAGTGGTGCTAGTCCTATAGAGACCTCCTCGGCTGGCCGGGTCCGCCACCGGCTCAATCGGGGCGGCAACCGCCGGCTGAACCGGGTCTTATACCTTATCGCATTGACCCAGTGGAAACAGAAAGGAGCTGGACGGAATTATATTCAGCGGAGAATGGAGCAAGGAAAGAGTTGGCTGGAAGCGGTCCGTGCCCTCAAGCGCTTCATCGCCCGGGCTGTGTGGCGCCTGTGGCAACGTCATTACGCTATCAAACATCCGCCCAATCCCGACCCCACATCACCACAACCTGGGCCTTCAAAGTATTCCCAACACTGCCCTTTACCCCAACCCCAATTGACATAGGAGCGTCGGTAGGTTAGAGCGGCGGAGTCCGGTGGCTACACCACGGCCTATCCCACCATCAACTCCTCAACCACCGTCCAGGTCCGCGCCAACGCCCCCCGATGATTCTCCACGTTTCCGGTTAGGGCGGGGCCTTCTTTTCTAGCCACCGCTGCCACGAACTCGTGCAACTGTTCTTCAGTTCGGATGCGTTCAACGTCAACCAGGTTGCGGTAGAGGTGGTTCAGGTCATTGAAATCCCAGCCGACCTGGAAGAAGGCGGAGGGTGTACCCAGAACCAGGCTCTCCAGCGTAACCGTTGAAGCCATGGATAAAGAGAATACGGATGCTAACAACAATGCCCGGTTAGAGATTGTGCTGTCCCCATCGAAATGGATGGAGGGTAGAGGCAGGCAGGTTAACTCCAGAACTTCCATGTGGCGCGTTCGGGGGTGAGGCCGGACGACGACCGCCGGAACATCTATGTCGTTCTTGGGCAGC
>CAJWBT010000308.1 GCA_913020235.1 uncultured Chloroflexota bacterium | reverse complement strand
GAGCGGAGCGAAGAGGAATCTCAACGCAACAAGGAGATTCTCCGTGTCGCTCAGAATGACAACAATCAGCTTCAATTCGACCGAGTACCAGAGGAACGGATGGCCTCGGATCGAACACAGTCGGCGTCCCTAATGACGAAACGCGACCCGCGATAGGCCCCAAGGCTTTTCTCGCTCAATCTCAGGAGGACGTTATGAAGGTAGGGTTCATCGGCTTGGGAGCCATCGGCATGCCCATGGCCAAATCCTTGCTGAAGGCCGGCATTCAGCTCACCGTTCACAATCGAAGCCGGGGGAAGGTAGAGGAAATGGTCCAGCTTGGGGCCACGGCAGCCGTTTCAGCGGCCGAGATCACCCAAGTGACGGATGTAGTGCTCACGTGTCTCCCCGACGTGCCGACGGTGGAGGAGGTCTTCCTGGGGGATGGAGGAATCGTTTCCAACGCCCGTCCCGGCCAGGTGCTTGCCGACCACAGCACCGTTGGACCCGCCACATCCAGGAAGATCGCCGCCGCGGCCGAAGCCCGGGGTGCGCTCTTCCTCGACGCACCGGTGAGCGGCGGCACCGGGCGGGCGCTGGCGGGGAAACTGACCGTGATGGTGGCGGGTCACCGGGACGCGTACGAAAGGGCCCTCCCGGTCTTCCAGGCCATGGGTACCAACGTATTCCACTTGGGGCCTTCCGGTATGGCCAGCGCCGTAAAACTGGCCAACAATTTGGCACTGGCCATCAACACCGTGGGGGCCGTGGAGTCGTTCAACCTGGGCGTCCGGTTGGGCGCGGACCCGAAAGTCTTGCTGGACGTCATGGGCAAGAGTTCGGGCCAGAGCTACGTGCTTGACACCATGGGGCCTTCGCTGGTGGCCCGGCAGTTCGGATCAAGCAGCTCGCTGGTGCCGATCTTCCTTAAAGACCTTGCTTTGGCACATGAAGTGGCCAGGGAAGTCGCCGCCCCGCTCCCGGCGGGAGACATGGCCTTCGACGTGCTTCAGAGGCTTGCCAGCGGTTGGCCGGAGAACAAAACCCTTGCCAGTATTCTTCTCCTGCTGGAGGAGTTGGCCGGAGAGTCTTCGTCGAAAGAGTGAGCGACGAGGAAATCCCCCTAGTCCCCCTTTGGGGCCTTGCCTCAAAAGTACCCTGGAACATGTCACCCCGAGTGAAGCGAGGGGTCTGGGGTGGTGGGTCCAGGCTGCCATGGAGGAACCCCGCACCAGATTCCTCGTCGCTTCGCTCCTCGGAATGACGGTTCTTGGGCAAAGCCCCCCTTTGGCAAAGGGGGGGAACACGGTGGATGCTTTCCATCGGTAACCTAAACTGAGTTTAGCTGTCAACACAACAAGTAATAGGAAGTAAAGTTGTAGTGTCTCCACCAAGACTGCTGATCGCCACCCGAAATCCGGGGAAGGTGCGGGAGTACCGCCGGCTACTCCGGGACGCTCCATATGTGCTGGCCTCCCTTGAGGATTTGGGGATCACGGAAGAGGTGGAGGAGACCGGACAGACGTTCGAGGAGAACGCCCGGCTCAAAGCCTGCGCCTACGCCGCCCTCGGTAGATTACTGACCCTGGCGGACGATTCAGGGCTGGAGGTCGACGCCTTGGGTGGCGACCCCGGCGTCCGCTCTGCCCGCTACGGGGAGAAGACTTCCCCACTTCTCGGTCGCAAACAGAAGGTTGAGGAGAACACCGACCAGGACCGGGTGGAGCTGCTGCTGCGCAACCTGCGAGGCGTGCCCTGGGAGCGGCGCACCGCCCGTTTTAGGTGCGTCATCGCCGTTGCGACTCCCCCTGCCCCCCCCTTCGCAAAGGGGGGGATGGCGAGGATGGCAAGGGGAGGGATAGAAGGGGGCGCAGAGGGGGGAGTAGCGGCGGTGATGAGGGAGGGGGCCGGGGATTTGATCCTGGTGGCCGGTGCGGTGGCGGGAATGATACAATATGAACCGCTGGGCGATGAGGGATTCGGCTACGATCCGGTGTTCTACTTACCATCCTATGGCTTGACCATGGCCCAGCTCTCCCTGGAGGAAAAGAACCTCATCAGCCACCGGGCCGACGCGGCCCGAAAAGCTGTAATCTTGCTTGATAGCGCCCCCGGCAGTAGATTTTCACCATTCAGCAGTCAGTAGTCAGTAGCATGACAGTGGCTGACCGCTGATAGCTGAAGAGAGCAACATCTCCGGATGATTACCGACAAATTCGGCAGACCGGTGCGAGACCTGCGAATATCAGTCACCGACCGGTGTAATTTCCGGTGCCCCTATTGCATGCCCGCCGAGGTCTTCGGGGAAAGCTACAAGTTCCTGCCCAAAGAGGCGATCCTCACCTTCGAAGAGATTACCCGGCTGGCCCGTATCTTCGTGGGTCTGGGGGTCAACAAGGTTCGCATCACCGGCGGCGAACCCCTGCTGCGTAATGACCTCCACCGGCTGATCGCCATGCTGGCGGGCATCGATGGCGTGGAAGACCTGACCATCACCACCAATGGCACCCTGCTGGTCCAGCAGGCGCAACAGCTCAAATACGCCGGCCTGCACCGGGTGACGGTGAGCCTGGACACTCTGGACGACGATATTTTCAAGATGATGAACGGCCGGGGCTATGGCACCCGCCGGGTCCTCCTCGCCATAGAACGGGCCGCGGCGGTGGGCCTGACCCCCATTAAGATCAATTCAGTGGTGCAAAAAGGGGTCAACGACCACACGGTGGTCGACCTGGCCCGCTATTTCAAAGGCACCGGCCACACCGTCCGGTTCATCGAGTACATGGACGTGGGCAACCGGAACGGCTGGAAACTGGATGAAGTGTTGCCCGCCGATGAAATCGTCCGGCGCATCGATGCCGAAATGCCGCTGGAACCCGTGGAGAGCGGCTACCGGGGAGAGGTGGCCCAGCGCTATAGATATCGCGACGGCGGTGGTGAGATCGGCGTAATCGCGTCGGTCTCGATGCCTTTTTGCGGCGATTGCACCCGCTCCAGGTTATCCCCAGACGGGACGGTTTACACCTGTTTGTTCGCCTCCACCGGCCTCGACCTGCGAGGCCCGCTGCGGGCCGGAGCCGGCGACGACGAGCTGCGGGACCTGGTAGCCGACCTCTGGCGCAGCCGCGTTGACCGTTACTCCGAGGAGAGGGCCGAGCTGACGCCAAAACAGAACGCCCGAACAAAGGTGGAGATGTATCATATCGGCGGCTAGAAAGCTGTCAGCCGTCAGCTGTCAGCCATCAGCTCGCTGCTGACCGCCAAGTGTTTGAACCCGATAATGTTTGCAGATAGCGCGATAACCATATACACGGATGGCTCCTGCCTGGGCAACCCCGGCCCCGGCGGCTGGGGCGCCGTTATCCTGCAGGAGCAGGGTGACCCCGTGCGTCTATCCGGCCCCGAACTCCAAACCACCAACAACCGCATGGAGCTGACCGCGGCCATCAAAGGCCTGGAGTCG
>CAJWBT010000307.1 GCA_913020235.1 uncultured Chloroflexota bacterium | reverse complement strand
TCAGTCCCTGGGACTGGTTCACCGTGGGGTCCGTCCGCGCCTTGATGATATACAGCTTGGCCACCGGACCGTGGGCGATCAGGTGCTTCATCCCGTTCAGGACGTAGTGGTCCCCCTTTCGCTCCGCGCGAAGCATTATGCCCTGCCCCGGCGGAGGATCGTAGTAGCCCACGTTGTCCGAGCCCGAATTGGGCTCGGTGTTGGCTTGGGCCAGGACGAAGGTGTCGTCCTCCACGAACTGGGGGATGTACCGTTTCTTCTGGTCCTCGGTGCCCCCCAGGAAGAGATGCCGGGAGGCTTTCCAGCATTGGCTGAATATCTTGCAGCAGCTCATGTCGGCGTAGGCCAACTCGTCGATCATCACCACCTGGGTGAGGAGGTCGGCCCCCACGCCCCCCCACTCGGGAGGCAGGGCCATGGTGCGAAGACCCAGCTTGGACCCTTTCGTTACCATGTCCCAAGGGAAGCTCTCCCGGACGTCCATCCGGTCCAGCTCCGTGGCGATGGGGCGTATCTCGTTCTCGGCGAAGTCATGGGCCAGGTTTTGCAATGCCTTCTGTTCCTCTGTCAGGTCGAAATCCAGCACCTTTTGCCTCCCAATGTTGACATGCTCTGGAAACCGTTGCCGGGCCTCACCCGGCCTGCCTCCGCAGCTCGTAGCGGATGAACTCTCCCACCTGGCCGGTGGAGAGCTTGCCTCCCAGATCGGGGGTGGTGTTGCCGGTTCTCACGGCCTCTGCCACGGCCGACTCGACCACCGTGGCCGCTTCGGTGTGCCCGGAGTGCTCCAGAAGCATCTTCCCGGCGAGAATCGCCGCCATGGGATTGGCCAGCTGCCTCCCAATGATGTCGGGCCCCGTCCCGTGAATGGGCTCGAAGTAGCAGAAATGACGGTCCGGGTTGAAGCAGCCCGTGGGAGACAGGCCCCGGCCACCCTGGATGGCCCCGGCGATGTCGCTCAGGATATCTCCCGCCCGGTTTTCGGCCACGATGACCTGGAGCTGTTCCGGCGAGATCACCATCGCGTAAGCCAGGGTGTCCACGTGGGTATGGCGCTGCTCGATCTCCGGGTACCCCTTTCCCACCTCGCGGAACGTCCTGGCCCACAGGCCGTTGGGCTGCCCCTTCTCGGCCATGTCCACGCGGCCCCTGCCATGCTGCCGCGCATAGTCGAAGGCGTACTCGATGATGCGCCGTACCCCCTTGGCGGTGTTGATCTCCGGCCGGATCTCGACCTCGTCGGGCGTGCCAACTTTGAGGGTGCCGGCGCTGCCGGACTCATACCCTTCGGTGGTTTCCCGGAAGACCACAAAGTCGATATCCTGCTCCGTCTTTTCCTTTAGAGGAGTTAGGCTGGCATCCAGCAGCCGGCAGGGCCGCAGGTTGGCGTACAGGTCGAGCCGCCGGCGCAGCCCCCGCAAGACCGGGCTGGCGACTTGATCCGAAGGGACCCGGGGGTCGGTTCCCGCCGCGCCGAACAGGGCGGTGTCGAAGCGATCGGGCAGGCCGTCGATGAACTGGTCGAAGTCGTCGGGTATGGCCTTACCGGTCTTCAGGTACCGTTCGGCGCCGAAGTCGAAGTGCTCGTACTCAAGCTCCAGATGGAAGAGATCGTCAACGGCCTCAAGGACCTTCACCGCCTCCGGGACCACCTCGTTCCCGATACCGTCGCCGGGGATCACGGCAATCCGGGTCATCGCTCACCACCTCGCTTTGGTGTGCAGGGTATCCTGAAGCGCCTTGCCGGAGGCATTCGCCTGCTGAGGCATTGGGCAGGGCGTTGTCTTAGCCCTCTGTATATTCTTTGGCGGCGGCCCCGTCAAGCTCCGGACCCATTTCCGGGAAGCGCCCTCACCCTCGTTCCCTCTCCCATTGGGAGAGGGATGCACAGGCGCAGCCTGGGCTGGGTGAGGGTCACCGACGTCCCCCGGCTACCCTCCGGTACGCTCAGCCTCCAATAACTGCTTCAGGATGTCCTCCGGTACCCGGACCTCTACACCGGCCCGCTCTTCCTGAAGCAGCATGGCCGCCCGGCAGTCCCAGCCGCCCCAAACTTGCCCCCATTATCGGGCAGCTGCCTGGCCGCCACAAGGGGAGGCGGCCGGGAGGCCTCTTGGCTGCCTCCGGAGCGCCGTTCCTCTGTTCGTGGGAGGCCCAACGCCACCTTTTGGGAGGCGGAGACCGGTTTGCCGAAGTGCGGAGCAGAAGTTGGCCCCGGTCACTGAGGGGTTGATCTTGACACTCGGATAAAAGCGGAAGTAATCTAGCCACGCCAGGCATCACCGAGCACAGCCTGTTCAGCACTCATTGGAGAAGGAGACCCGACATGTCAGGAGAACTGGAAGTATTGAACCCCGTGGCTCAGCTTGCCTCCGAGCTGGGTGAGCCGCCGGCCGCTCCGCCGCGTCCGCGCACCCTCGAAGGGGCCAGGGTGGGCCTTTACTGGAACCGCAAGCCGGGAGGCAACTACGCCCTGGAGCATGTGGAGCAGCGGCTCAAAGAGCGCTTTCCCGGCATGGAGACCCATTTTTACCACGGCCGGAGACCCATCTCCGCCGACTTGATGCGCGAGATCAAAGAATCCTGCGACGTGGTGGTGGGCGCCACCGCGGATTGAGGCTCTTGCACGTCGTACCTTGTGCACGACATGATCGAAATGGAGCAGGCCGGCCTCCCCACCGTGGCTGTCACCGCCCGGGGCTTCGAGTCCGATTTCCAGACTTCGGCCCGCGTGTTCGGGCTTCCCCAGCTTCCCTTCGTAGTGATTCCATACACCATGACCAGCCGCAGCCGCGATGAGGCGGCTTTGGACCTGGACGGGGTTTTCGACGAGCTGGCCAGGACATTGGTTACCGAGCCTCCCCCTCCGGCCCGCACCAAGAAAGGCAAGGTGCTCCCGGCGGCGCTGGAGCGGTTCAACGGCGCCGACCGCCATGAAGGGTGGGAGAAGTTCAACTCCGATTTCCTGGACCGGGAGTTGGGCGACGGCTTTCCTCTCATCGCTCCCACACCGAAGTTGATCGACGCCTTCCTGAAGGCGGTTACCAGAGACCAGTTGGAGGTGCTGGGACACCTGGCCCCCGGTGATGGCGCCGCCACCGTGGAGAAGGTCGCCATCAACGCCGCCATGGCCGGATGCAAGCCGGAGCACCTCCCCGTCCTGATCGCCGCCGTCGAAGCCATTACCCAGACGCCTCAGAACGTCTTCCCGTCCCGCACCATCGCCATTTCAACGGGGCCCCACGCCATGATGCTGCTGCTCAACGGACCCATCATCAAGCGGCTTGGCATCAACTCGGGCCGCTGCACCCTGGGTCCGGGCAAGCTCGGCCAGGTCAACACAGCGCTGGGAAGGGCGATGCGGCTCATTCTGATGAACGTGGGCCATTGCTATCCGGGTAGTGGAGACATGGACACCATCGGCAGCCCGCTGAAGTACAGCATGTGCGTGGCGGAGAACG
>CAJWBT010000306.1 GCA_913020235.1 uncultured Chloroflexota bacterium | reverse complement strand
CCCGGGGAACCGACGTCAGTGAGGTGGACCTGGCCGAGTACATGGGCCTGCCGGTAGAGTTCTGCATGGGCATCACCCAGCACGGCGCCAGCGGCGCCCACGCCGTGGCCATGGCCGCGTCGGCCGTCAGTTCCGGGCTGGCAAACACCATCGTTTGTGTTTTTGGCGGCACCAGGGACCCAGACCTGGGCGGTTTGGCCCCCGGCTCCTACCATTCAGCGCCGGCGGCTACCAAGACCAGCGAGTGGGAGACCCCCTTTGGGATGGCTCCGGGAGCTTGCACGGGCTACGGGCTGATGATGCGGCGCCACATGTACGAGTATGGCACCACCGCGGAACAGTTTGCCCAGATGGCGGTGAACCAGCGTTTCAACGCGCTGAAGAACCCCAACGCGGCCTTTGCCGGGAACGCTATCACGGTGGATGACGTGCTCAACTCCAGGTGGGTCAACGAGCCCCTGCATCTCTACGAGTGCGTTATGCCCTGCGCCGGAGCGGCCGCCTGTATCGTCACCTCGGCCGAGCGGGCCAGGTCCTTGCCCAATCCCGCGGTATATATTCTGGGGGCGGCGGCGAGCGCCAGCGATCACGACATTATCTGGCAGGCCGAAAGGATTACCACCACCCCGGTGGCCCTTTCCGCTCGGCGGGCATTCGAAATGGCGGGATACGGTCCCAAGGATATTGAGTTCGCTGAATTCTATGATTGATACACGATCCTTGAGGCCGTGTGCCTCGAAGACGCGGGCTTCTGCGAAAAGGGGGAAATAGGTCCTTTCTTTCAATCGGTGGACACTACCTACAAGGGAACCTTCCCCATCAATACCGACGGCGGCCAGCTTTCCGGCGGACAGCCGGTGGGCGGCGGCGGAGGCTTCAGGCACGTCATCGAGTCCGTCCGCCAGTTGATGGGCCGGGGTGACGAGAGGCAGGTGGCCAAGCACGACCTGTCCATGGTGAATGGTTGAGGCGGCACCGCGAGCGTGATGTGCACGCTCATACTCGGCACTGAAGCTGCGAAGTAGGGAAGCTGAAAATGACTACAGAATACAAGAAACCTCTACCGAGGGCCATCCACGCGAAGCTCACCGCACCGTTCTGGGAGGCAGCCAAACGGCATGAGTTGATCATGCCCCGCTGCACCAATTGCGACAAGTTCCACTTCTACCCCAGGGAGGAATGTCCCCGGTGTTTCTCTCAGAACATCGAATGGGCCAAGGTTAGCGGCCAGGGCAGGCTGCATTCGTACACCATCGTCCATCAGACGGCCCAGGCCGCATTTCAAGCGGATGCTCCCCTCGTGTACGCCATAGTCCAGTTGGACGAAGGCCCCAGGATGATCTCCAACGTGGTGGACTCCAACATGAAGCCCGTCTTGGAGGGCTTGGCAGTGGACATGCCCCTGGTGGCGGTGTTCGACGACGTAACCCCAGAATGGACCCTGGTCAAGTTCACACCGGCTTGATGGTAGCTCTGGCCTCGGCACGGGCCGCGGTTCGATAAATTGGCGGAGAATCCCCCCGACCCCCTGCAAAGAGGGGTGAAGGGGGATTTTTTGCCCGGGTAGACCGTTCTTGTTGAAACGCGGGAGCTATTCTCTGGCCAAGCGCCGAGAGGAAGGAGCCGGGGCGGCTGCCATCGAGCCGATACCGGGGACCCCACTAAAAGGAGATTGCCATGTCTTACGCCGAACTCGCAGGCCTGCTGGAGAGGCGGCTGCAACTGCGGTTCCAGCCCATAGCCATGACCTTTGTCCAGGCGCAACCTCCAGCGATACCCAGGACCGAGGAAGTATTACCGTCGAGCTGTGCCTTCTGGCGGCGGGCGGAAACAGAGGTCTTCTATGCCGCGGCAGAGGACCACTTCCGCTGTCCCGTGGGAGCCATGGTTATGGGGTTTCCCTTGCCTGAGCAGCAGATGCAGGAGTTGATGGCGGAGGTGGGGCAGATGTGCTCCGCTTCCTACGTCCGGGAAGCGGAGGTGGAGCACATCCCTAAGAACGAAAACCAGTCCGCCGGCATCGTGTACGGGCCGCTGGGGAGCTTCCCTCTGGAGCCCGACGCCCTCATCCTCTGGCTCACACCCCAGCAGGCGATGGTCATGAACGAGTGCTGTGGGCTCACCAACTGGGCCGAAACCGCCGATGGCGTGTTCGGCCGCCCCGCCTGTGCGGCCATTCCCCTGGCCTTGTCCAAGGGGAAACCCTCCCAGTCCTGGGGGTGTGTGGGTATGCGCCTCAACACCGATGTCCCCGGCGAGGTGTTCCCTATGGTGGTCCCCGGGACCCGGTTGCAGAGCCTGGAGGTGGACCTGATCTTCACCACGGAAGTGCACCAGAGGATGCGGGACTACTACTTGGGCCGAACGCGGAAGGACACCGTTGTTCAGGGATCGGGCCGGGCCGGTTAGGACAGCTCAATCGCAGGGGGCGCCGTGGCGGATGCCGGTGGACTGATGTCCCGCAGAGTTGGCGAGGTGGTGGCAGCCGCGTCCACGTCTTTCGTCGCCCAGTGCTATCAGCTCTACGGTGCGCCGCCGCTGGGAAGCTTCGTCCGGACAGACTCCCCCTGGGTCTATGGGGTTGTCTGCCGGGTGAGCACCGAACCCCTGGACTCCAGCCGTCCGGTGCTGGCCCGGGGGGAGAGCGCATCCTCCGAAGACGAGGTCTTTCGCGACAACCCCCAGCTGGCCCGGCTGTTGACCACCCGGTTCGATGCGCTGATTGCCGGACACCAGGCAGGCGAAGAATGCCGGCATTTTCTGCCACCCCTGCCGCCGCCGGTCCATTCATTTGTCTACGCCTGCTCCCCCGCCGAAACGGTCCAGTTCACCGACCGGCTGGACTTCATGTCCCTGCTGCTCAGCTCCGGAGTACCCGTCGTTGACGAGGTGGTTGGGGCTTGTTTGAGGGCCGCCGCCACGGCCCAGCCGGATGGGGCCGAGTTCCTGGTGCGTGCCGGCAAAGCATTGGCCTCAGAGCTGGCGGGCGACGTGCCTCGCCTGAACTTCATTCTACGGAGGGTGGCGCCATGACCGGCGGCTCCCAGCCCGCCGAAGGCCCGCGCGGGTCCCAAGGTGGGTTCTTGGGAGTGGTGGTGGACGGGTCCCTGGCCCACGGCGTCGAAGTCCGGCTGGACGCGGGCACCTCGGTAGAAGAGGTCAAGGCCGGCGCCTTCGTTACCATCCAAGGGGGCCGCCAACGATTTTTCGGCGTGGTCACCGACATCGCCCTGGGCAGCACCGACCCCCGGCTGAAACACGCGCCGCCCGGATTGGACGACCCCTTCATCTCCCAGGTCTTGCAGGGCACCGTGGCTTACGGCACCGTATCCGTCTTGCCCAACCTGGTCATGCCGGTAGCCCTGGGAGACACCGAGGAGACCCCGGTGGCGGCCAAGACCATCCCCCCCCACTTCGCCCGGGCCCACGCGGCCTCGGAGCGGGACGTGGCCGCGGTTTTCGGCA
>CAJWBT010000305.1 GCA_913020235.1 uncultured Chloroflexota bacterium | reverse complement strand
AGCTGGAAAGCAAGAAGTTCCAAGAAATTCTCTCGACAGCGAATCAGAAAAAAACACTTCAAGAGCGGTAACCACGAGAGGTAAGAGCCAATGGCTAAAACGGGGCAGTTCACGGCGGTGATCGAGCGCGAGGGGGACGGCTACGTGGCCTTGTGTCCGGAGTTGGACATCGCCAGCCAGGCCGATACCATCGAGGAGGCTCGGCGCAACCTTTAGGAGGCGCTGGAGGGGTTTTTCGAAGCGGCCAGCCCTGAAGAAGCCCGGGAGCGTCTCCATACCGAGGTGTACGTCACCCGCCTAGAGGTAACGATTGGCTAGGCTCCGCGTGCTTTCGGGCCGGGAGGCGTGCCGAATCCTGGCCGAGCACGGCTTCGTAGAGGTAGCACCCTCAAACCGCTCCTGCAGTTTCCCAACGTTATCCTTCCTGAGCTATACTGCGCCTTAACCCAAAGCAAGGAGGAAACGTATGGCAACAAGACAACGGCTCCTCTCAACTACAAGACTAAATCGCCTTCATGCTCAAGGCTATTGCGACATTTCAGATGCTGACCTTTCCGAACTCGCCTTCGGGAATAGGTTCGCATATATCGTTTGTGTAACGATCACTGCTGTTGGAGTGGCCACAGCCAATATCCCCGTCCTTATCGCGATGACCGCAATTGCGTTCTTGGGAGTTGTTCTTCCTTACCATCCTTTTGATTATGTCTACAACCATGCAGTACGGGGCATGCTAAAGAAGCCCAAACTGCCCCCTCGCTCAAGACAGCTCAAATTCACCTGCATAATTGCTACCTTGTGGCTGGTTGCTACAATAGCTTTGTTCTATGCCGACCTTACCATCGCAGGATATGTGCTGGGAGGTCTACTGGTTGCTGTAGCATTTACTGTAAGCACAACTGACTTCTGCATCCCCTCCATGATTCATAACTTTATTTTTAGAGTCAAAGTACAACAATCAACTTCTTCCTAACGCCACCGCTGACCGCTGATAGCTGATAGCTGATAGCTGACCGCTTCCCCGCCATTTGACAGCGCCCGGCCGCTAGCCTACCATGATATCGAGGCCGTGCTAGATGGGGAGTTAGCGGTGCCCTGTACCCGCAATCCGCTACAGCGGGGTTGAATTCCTTCCCCAGGCGGCGCCAATGGGCCAATATCTCAGGTGGGTGATGTTGAGGGTTGGGTCCTGCGCGGCGTAGGCCTGTGAACCCCGCCAGATCCGGAAGGAAGCAACGGTAAACAGGACCCTGCGGGTGCCGTGGGAGCGCCTGACCGGAGTCACCGCCGGGGACACGCTCAGTGGTTGACGTCGAAGGGAGGTGCGCGGTCTCGTACAAACCTTCATCCGTCCACCGCCGGCTCCGAGACTCAGTGATTATTCCCACATCAGCACGCGCCGGACCGCGAAAGGCCCTGGGACAACACTTCCTCACCGATGGCCGTATCCTCGGCCGCGTTCTGGCTGCCGCGGAGATCGCCCCGGAGGACACAGTGCTGGAGGTGGGCCCCGGCCGTGGCGCCCTCACTCGCCGCCTGGTGAGCCGGGCGGCCCGGGTGATCGCTCTCGAGCTGGACTCACATTTGGCCGCCTCGCTGCCCGCCCGGCTCGACAACCCTCCGAACCTGACAGTAGTCGAGGCCGACGCCCGGAAGGTGGACATCGGATCCCTGGTGGGGCCGGACGCCACCTACAAGGTTGTGGGCAACCTGCCGTACTACGCCGCCAACCCCATCGTCCGGCGGTTCTTGGAGTCGAACCCCCAGCCCCGACTGATGGTGGTAATGGTGCAGCAGGAGGTGGCCCGCTCCATGGCGGCGGGCCTCGGGAAAATGGGCCTCCTGTCCGTCGCCACCCAGTTCTACGCGGTGCCCAAGGTGGTGTGCACCGTGCCTCCCCGGTTGTTCCGGCCTCCGCCCAAGGTAACGTCGGCTCTGGTGCGGCTGGAGGTGAGAGCCAGTCCCGCCGTCGACGTGGCCGATCCGAACGCGTTCTTCGCGCTGGTGCGGGCCGGGTTCTCCGCGCCACGGAAGCAACTCCGGAACTCTCTGGGCCACGGGCTTGGAGTGCCGGCCACGGTGGTCGGACAGCTGCTGGCGGACCTGGACTTGGACGGAAGCATGCGGCCGGCAAATTTGTCTCTGGAAAACTGGGCGATGATCTACCGCGCTTGGGAGCAGTTGAGTCAGATTGGAAGCCCCGGCCTTCGCTAAACTGAATCTAACCCTTGAGGTGCTGGGCCGCCGGGACGACGGCTACCACGAGGTCAGAAGCGTTCTTCAAACCATCGACCTGGCCGACCGGCTGGAAATCGTGTCGTCATCTTCACTGTCGGTGGAGTGTGACGACGCCTCGCTGAAGGGCCAGGACAACCTGGTCTGGCAGGCTGCGGCGGCGCTGGCCAAGCGCGGAAGGACCGAGCCTCGGGCGCACATTTACATCCACAAGCGGATACCCGTGGCGATGGGGCTGGGCGGAGGAAGCAGCGACGCCGCATCGGCCCTGGTGGCGCTGAACCGGCTCTGGGGCCTCGATCTGACCGTCGAAGAGTTGGCCCAAGTGGCGGCGACTATCGGCTCCGACGTTGCCTTCTTCCTTTCAGGCGGCACCGCGTTGGCCACGGGCCGGGGAGAGCAGGTTACGCCCCTGCCTCCTCTGCCACCTATGGCGGTGATTCTGGTCTGCCCCAAATTCACGGTGCCCAACAAGACCGCCAGCGTTTACTCCTCTCTTACCCCAGGCCAATACAGTGACGGAGGCATCACCTGCCGGATGACCGAAATCCTCTTGAGCGGGCAGTTCGTAAGGGAGTCCGTGGCGGGTCTGCTCTACAACGTCTTCGACGAGGTGGCCTCCCGGGTGTTCCCGGGCCTCGGCCAAATACGGCAGCGGCTGGACGATTTGGCCCCCGGCCGCTACCACCTTTCCGGCGCCGGCCCCGGACTGTTCGGCCTGCCTTCCAGCGAATCCGACTACCAATGGGTGGCCAATGCCTTGCAACCTTACGGCGCGGAGGTATACCTTGTTGTTACCACGGCTTCCGAACCTTTCGCGGGCCTGAAGACCTGAAATGGCGCAGCCGCCAATGAAGACGAGTTAGCTGATGAACGGACTGGCCACCATCACCATCGGAATGAATCCGAACATTCTCGACTTCGACCGTTTGGTGCTCTCCTGGCACGGTTTCATGACCTTCGTTGCGGTGGCCACCGCGGTATTTCTGGTGGTCCGCTGGGGTTCACGCCAGGGACTGGTGGCCGACTCCATCTACTCTGTGGCGGTTTGGGGCATCATCGGCGGTGTCATCGGGGCCCGCCTGCTGCACGTCATCGACTTTTGGGGCGAGATATACCAGGATGACCCAGTTAAGGTGTTCTACGCCTGGCAAGGCGGCGTAACCATCTATGGGGCCATTCTCGGGGGATTCGCCGGCGGCGCGCTGTACATAATTATCCGCAACTCCGCCTGGTACATCTCCATGTGGGGCCGGTATTTCCGGTTCCT
>CAJWBT010000304.1 GCA_913020235.1 uncultured Chloroflexota bacterium | reverse complement strand
CCCACTTGCTGCCGGGAGGGGCCTCGTTGATGGTCTTGCGGATGAACTCGGTGGAACCGACCAAGTCGGCTGCCTGCGCCGTCTCCATGGGGCATTCGGGGTGCACGATGACGTTGATGTCGGGGTAGCGCTCCCGGGCTACCGTAATCTGCCCGACCGTGAACCTGGTGTGCACCGAACAGTGGCCTTGCCAGAGGATAAGTTTGGCCTGGCGCAGCTGGTCCGGCGTGTTGCCTCCCAGACGCCTGAACGGGTTCCACACCACCATTTCGTCGAGGGAGATGCCCAGCTTCAGCCCGGTGTTGCGCCCCAGGTGCTGATCCGGAAGGAAGAGGATCCGCCCGGCCTGCTGGAAGCCCCACTTCAGGACGGCGCCGGCGTTGGACGAGGTGCAAACGGCGCCTCCGGTGCGGCCGCACAAGGCTTTGATGCCGGCGGTGGAGTTCATGTAGGTGACTGGAATAATACCGCCGGGGTCTCCCAGCACCTGTTCCAGGTCTTCCCAGGCATCTTCCACCTCGTCCATTGGGGCCATGTCGGCCATGGAGCAGCCGGCGGTAAGGTTGGGCAAGATCACCTTCTGGTGGGGCGCGCACAGGACGCACGCGGTCTCCGCCATGAAGTGGACGCCGCAGAAGACTATGAAGCTGGCGTCCGGCAGGGAGGCCGCTTCCTGAGACAGCAGGAAGGAGTCACCCTGGAAGTCGGCATGCTTGATGACCTCTTCCCTCTGGTAGTGGTGCCCCAAGATGGTCAGCGACTTTCCCAGGCGTTCTTTGACTCGGCGAATACCCTCGTCCAGCTCTTGGGCAGTAGAATCCAGGTACCGGTCGGGGAGCTTCTGCCAGCGTATGTTCACCGCCAGCTCTTCGGCAAGCGGCTTGGCAGGAAGCTCGTCCTCCGACTTGCAGAAGGCCGAGTGTTCGATCTCGGTGATGGGGATCGCGGGGCGTCGGGTCTTAATGACCACGGTCGAATCCCTCTAAGGGCTGAATCGGGTCAACCACAGACCAGAGTCCCCTGGAGCGACCAGGGGGTGGTCCGGGTTATCTTGACGTTTTCCAGGCGTCCCAGATGGTCTCCTTCATCCTGGAAGAACACGAGCTTGTTGCTCCGAGTCCTTCCCTGCCACTTGCCTTTGTGGCGGCTCTCCACCAACACTTCCTCCTCCCGGCCTACCAGCACGGAGTTGATCTCCTCGAGTATACCCTCTTGTACCTGGTCCACCCGCCGGCGCCGGCGCGTCTTTTCCTCATGGGGGATATCATCCTCCATGGCCCGGCTGGCGGCGGTACCGGGACGAGGCGAGTAAGCAGCGCAGTGGACCTTGTCGAAACGCAACTCCGAGATCAGGTCCAGCGACCGCTGGTACTGTTCCTCGGTCTCACCGGGGAATCCAACGATCAGGTCGGTGCTCAGGGAGACTTTCGGGACGGCATCCCGTACGCGTCGGACCAGGTCTGTGTAGTCGGCCCGAGTGTAGGGGCGGCGCATGCGGGAAAGAACCTCATCGTCTCCGGCTTGCACCGGTAGATTGATGTTCTCGCACACTTTGGGCAGCTTGGCCACGGCCTCGATGATTCTCTCGCCCATTAATGAAGGGTGGGAGGTGAGGAAGCGGATGCGCTCCAGCCCGGATACTCGCTCAAGCTGCTCCAACAGGTCGGACAAATCTGGCCTATCCGACAGGTCGTGGCCGTAGGCGTCCACCGTTTGACCCAGAAGGGTGACTTCCTTGACCCCTCGGGCAGCCAGCAGCTCCACCTCGCCGACAACCTCATCCAGGGGCCGGCTGGCCTGGCGCCCCCGGCGGAACGGAATTATGCAGAAAGTGCACATCAAGTCGCAACCGTGAATGATGGGAACGTAGCAAGCCACGCTGGGCCTGATCGGGGCCAGGGAGGCGATGCACCCTTCCCAGTCCAAGCCCAGGCGTTCCCCCACCAGGTCCAGGAGGGGGCCGTATTGCTGGGGGCGCATGAACACGTCGACGTAAGGGAACCTCCTTCGAAGCTCCTCGGTCTTGGGCCCCACCAAGCAGCCCATCAGAGCCAACACCCGCCGGGGCTGCTGTCTCTTCAGCGGCTGCATAGCCGTAATAGTGCCTACCACCTTGTCTTCGGCGCTCTGGCGTACGACGCAGGAGTTGACGACGATTACGTCGGCATCGTTGGCCCGGTTCACCGGGTGCAGGCCAAGCTGTTCCAGAGCCGCGCTCAAGCGCTCGGAGTCCGCCATATTCATCTGACAGCCAATAGTCGACAGGTGAAAACTGTGCATGTTTTCTGGGTGGCGGCGGTCGCCCGCAGAAGAGACGGCGGAGGGAATGGGATTCGAACCCATGAGCCCGCTTTCACAGGCTAAGCGCTTAGCAGGCGCCCGCACTAGGCCACTATGCGATCCCTCCCTGTTTACGTATATGTTACCAAATGGGCTCAACCCCAGCAATACCAATCTTCGTGCCGGCCTGCAACCAAGGGAATGGGGGACGCCCCAGGAGATCACGAGGTGGCGATCCTGCTGCTCCAGCAAAGGGCAGAATGCCACCCCTTCGCTACGCTTACCGTTATCGCAGCCGACGAATGTTCGATACTCCATAGGTTCGAAGAGGAACTTAGCGTCAACCGTTCGACGAGAGTAGAATCGTAGACCAAGACGCCATCCGCCGATCGAATAGCAGTATTGACAACTAATCACCCCCGGCCTATGATTGATTTTGACTACCTGGCACAAAAACTAACGGGGAGTGGCACCAATGGACGAATTGGACCGCAAGATAATCGGTCTCTTGCAGTTGGACGGTCGCGCCTCCAACGCCAAGATTGCGCGGGAGGTAGGGGTCAGTGAAGGCACGGTGAGGCGGCGGCTGCGGCGGCTGATCCAAGACGACGTGGTCAAGGTGATTGCCGTCCCCAACCTGGAAAAGCTAGGATACGCCACCACGGCCCTGATAGGCCTCCAGACCGGCCCAGGCAAATCGGATGCGGTGGCGGAGGCCATAGCCAAGTTGGACGAAGCCCACTACGTGGCTATCACCACCGGAGCCTACGACGTTTTCATATGGGCTGGGCTTGAGTCGGCCGAAAGCCTGGGGACCTTCCTGAGGACGAAGATCGGGGTCATCGAGGGCGTCCAGCGCACTGAGACCTTCGTAAATCTGGCCATCAAGAAGCGCACCTACGGCTTGGTCCTTTAGTTAGGACCTTCCGGCAGTCCTCACCCGGCGCCAGTGGGCCCGGCGGTTCAACCGTTGATGGGAGCACAGGGAGCCGTTCATCAGGTCTGATCCACCGGTGCCGGGCCTTGCGCGCAGGCGCTTGAGGCCGGTGGGGCTTGACCTTTTCGACGGCGGGATCTGACCCGGCCACACGCGTTATTGCAACCCGGCAGAGCTATGCTATAATTCTTTTGGCCGCTTTGCATCCTGCTGGCGCGCCGGGGGCCGTTTGGGTTGCCCCCGGCTACTTCACAAGGAGCCGTGAGGAATGACCTACATAATTACCGAGCCGTGTGTCG
>CAJWBT010000303.1 GCA_913020235.1 uncultured Chloroflexota bacterium | reverse complement strand
CGGCAGATGGCGTTCAAGTCGTCTATCCCCAGGTACGAGCCAAAGGCCGCCAGCGATTCATACTCCGGGCCGCCGTTTCTTCGGTCGACCTTGTAGGTATCGGTCTCCAGCTCCACCACCTTTTTGCAGCGGATCTGGCAGGCGGGGCACGCCTCCATAGCGACCCTCACCGTGTCCCTGAGGGTGTCCGCCGTGATCTTCCCCACCTCCTCAAACAAGCCGTCGCCCCAGTTGCGGACCGGCAGATTTCCGATGGAGTTGCCGCCCACCATGCTCGCGGCAGTCCCGGTGCCCAAACTGTGATGGGAAGCCGCCCCAACGTTCATGTAGTTCTTATTCATCCACTGGGCCATCTCGCGGAGTTTCAGGGCGTCGGCGGCCTCGGGCACCTTCCGGCCCTTGACGGCCACGCATTTCAGGTTCTTGGAGCCCATCACCGCACCCAGGCCGCCCCGCCCGGCGGCGTTGCGCAGGTCCGTAATGATGCAGGAAACGGCGGCCATGTTCTCCCCGCCGGGGCCGATGGTCGCGGTCCGGACCATCCGCTGGCCCAGCTCCGCCTCGATGGCGTCCTGAGTTTCCAGCACGGTCATTCCCCACAGAGAGGAGGCGTCCCTGATTTCCACCTCTCCATTGTGGAGCCACAGGTAAACCGGGGATTCGGCCCGGCCCTCAACGATGAGGGTGTCGTAGCCGGCGCGTTTCAGCTCGTAGCCGAAAAAGCCGCCGACCTCGCTCTTGGCCATGCCGCCGGTCAGGGGTGATTTCGCGCCGATGCAGTTGCGCGAACCTCCCGGAACGGGCGTGCCGGTCATCGGACCCAGGGCGAAGATGAGGAGGTTCTCCGGCGAAAGCGGGTCGGTGCCGGGCTTCACCTCCTTCAGCAGGTAGTAGCCCACAAATCCGGCTCCGCCGAGGTAGCGCCGGTAGAAAAGCTCGTCCGGTTCCTCCACGGAATTCCGGCGGTCGGTCAGGTTAACCCTCAGTATCTTGCCGGTGATGCCCTGTGCCATTGCCTGCTCTCCTTTCGACGCTGTGGATGGGCTAGCTCGCTGGAGCGATGGGTGGTAGATCAGCCGGAATTCCCCGTTTGGGTTGGCTTTAGGCCTCGAGTGCCGCCCCAATATGATGGCATCAGTATAGTCCAGCCTCCGGGTGCCCGCCAACCCTTACGCCGTCAGCAATGAACAACCAGTCTGTTCCGTTTTGGCCCAGGCAAGAAACGGCCCTGGAAGCAGCGGAAGGGGGAAGACAATCTCTCGGGTGGGCGCCGCGTTCGTCTAACAGCGGCTCCCGTCCGTGTCAGGCAGCTTGGTGATGCGGATATGCGGGCGGATTCAATGGGAGTTCAGCGGGACTCGCTCTTGATGCTGCCCCATTCCCGACCAACTGATGGGGTCCACCTCAGTCTTGCAGGTCAATGGCACTCCACGACCAAGCGAGACGGACAGGAACGCGCGAGGCTATGGGCAAGCTCGTGTCAGGTCACGGCGCGCCCGGCGGGCGGTGACTCCCTTAGCCGGCTACAACCACGGCAAGAAATTTAGTGGTCCAGCCAGCACACGCCAAAGGAATTCTAGTTTGCCGAACGGCTCAACTGTGTCCGAGGTATGGATATACATCAAGCCAAAGAAGAACCAAATCCCGAACCCACCGCAACTGCCCTTGGAATCAGCGGCCTTCTTACGCATGAAGCGCCTCCACATGGCCGTTCGATTCCTCCGCACCGTGGGCGACACACTTCTGACGCATCGTACCCATGCACTCGCGGCTCTTCCGTCGCAGTTCGGCCGCTCGAGCTGCCACGACGCGCCGGGTCTCTTTCCCGGGCTTGGGCGCAAGCAACAGGCCAGCTCCCACCCCTACTGCCGCTCCGACAACCAGTCCGGCCACCAACTTGCTTTTCTTCATCGTCGATCCTCCTCAGAGTGTTATGGAGCTAGGCACTCAGCCTACTGCTCTTCCAATGATAGACCGACCCTCCTGCAGAGTAATCCCCGGAATTGGCGATTCCTTCCTAGAGAATAGAACTGACCCAACGGTCGGCCATCATGCCTAGGGAGCCATAGCACTTTAGGAGTACTACAGCGTGATTGCTCCCCCGGACATCGTCTTGCTTACCGCCTCAATGGAGAAGTTTGAGAAAGCACTCAATAGTGAACCGCAAATGCCGGCCGTTTAGGAAGGTTCAGAAAGTTTGTCCCCTTCCGGAGGTAGGCGGGACAGGAACTCAGGCAGGTTGAGCCGGCGCTGAAGCAGGTCCGGCTCCGAGAAGACCGGATTACTCAAGCAAACGTCAACGTCAGTGAAGCAAAGGATTTGAAACGCTGCAAGAATGAGATGGACAGGCTCAGGGCGAGCGGATGCTGCCAACGGCTATTTCCAAACTAGTGCTCAGTCAACTTAGATCTGCAATTGTCATTTTGAGCGAAGCGCAGAATCTCAGCGTAACGATAAGATTCCTCGTCGCTCTGCTCCTCGGAATCTTTCATGCTGGTTGCCACCAGCACCACGGCCCACGAAAATGGACTCCGCCCTGTCATCCCGAGTCCTTCGCGGGAAGGACGAGGGATCTGGGGAGGCGGAGGAGACGCCCCACCCCAGATGCTTCGCCGCTGCGGCTGGCTCAGCATGACACTTTCGTACCAATGACATCCTTTCAATACCAAGTTGACGGAGTACTAGGCGCTAGCTCACGTCCCCGAGGAACTCTTCCATGCCCAGGCGTTTGAGGGTCTCGGGTGTGGGCAGCCCCGTGTCCACGTTCCAGCCCAGCAGGCGGTAGTACTCGTCCACCATGGCGGGCAGATAGGGCTCTATGGTCAGGCCCTTGGACGGTCCCGCGGGAGGCGGCTCCAGGTGTTTAGCCGACACGTCGAACTCATCCTGCTTCCGGAAGCCCCGCCTGGCATACACCAGCCGCATCAGGTTGGTAACCCTCTCGCCGACGTCGAGGGCCTCTTCTGCGCTGAAATCCTCCCAGCCAACGGCCTGGGCGAGGCACTTACTGGTGAGTTCCGTGGAATCTTTGACGCCCCGGACGCCGAACATGCACACCCCCAGGGAGTCATTCCATAGCTTGGCAAACTGGGTCCGGCGGACGGGGTCGACCTTGCCCAGCGCCTCATCGACGTTGTGGGCCACCCCCGGAGTCGTCTCGGGGTACCCCACTTCGGGCCGGGGGTTGGCGTCGCTGCCGGTCCCCTGGATAGACGGCCCGGTGCCGGCCACCATCTCGCCGAAGAAGACACTCCAGAACTGCCGGTGGTCGTGCATCACCACCCCTTCGCCCTTGATGTCCAGCACCTTGGCGCGCATCTCCTCCACCAGCCCCTTCTCGCTGCCCAGGGCCTCCGGCATGGCCTTGGTTCCACCGGCGAGTTTCGCCCCTATGCCTTCACGGCGGATGGTCCGGTTGACCAGTTCCATGGCCGATTCCCAGTTGCCCCAGGTCAGGTCCAAGCCGTCGGTGTCCTCCAGCGTGAGGATGCCTTCGTTATACGCCTCGTACACCGCC
>CAJWBT010000302.1 GCA_913020235.1 uncultured Chloroflexota bacterium | reverse complement strand
CCGACGTGACGATGATGCAGGTGGCGTTGTCGGTCTCCAGGCAGCAGTCCAGCAGATGGGCGCAGGGCCGGATGATCCAGCGGGAGTTGAGCACGTCTTCAACCGTCACCCGTTGCTTCATGATCGCTTTGGGGTTGTTGCTGGCGTGGTTGCTGTGGGCCGCCTTGATGTGGGCTAGTTGCGCGCCGGTGATGCCGTACTCCATCATGTGCCGGACGAAGGTGAAACCGAAGCGCTGGACCGGGCTGATCATGCCGTAAGGGCGTATCTCGACGTCGGAGCCGCTGGCCGGGGCCGCGGCCCGTGATCCGGTGCCGCCGACGCGGACCTGGGAGTAGCCGTTCATCGACCGGAATATGGCTACGGTCTGGCACATCCCTACTTCGATAGCGCCCATGGCCAGCCCCACCAGCGCCTCGGTGCTGGAGCCGCCGCCCGAGCAATCCATGTAGAAATTGGGGCGAATCCCCAGGTCGTACATCACCGAGGTGCTGGGGATCGAGTCCCCGCTGTGGTAGCTCAGCATCCCGTCCACGTCCTGGGGAGTGAGCCCGGCGTCGTTCATTGCGTTGCGTATCGCTTCCGCGGCCATGGCCCGGGTGGTGCGTCCCGAGCCGCGGCTGTACTCTGTTTCACCGACGCCGACGATGCAGTACTTGCCTCTCATATCGCTCAATGAACCCTCTCTTTGGCTCCCGGATCCTCACGTCCTGCCGGTGCAGGGTCAGCTTCGTCTTGGTGGGCTGCCTGGCGCCCGCCATCCCAGCTTTCGCCCTCATACAAGCCAAATCCCCCAAACCTCCTGTCAGGTTTATGGGGGATTTGGCTCGTTATCAAGGTCACGCCAGCTAGAGCACGTTCCACCTGGGGTGCCGGCCGGCCTCGGCCTTCAAGTGATCGACGATCCAGTCCCGCACCGGCTCCGCCAAGTAGAACGTGGGCCGGATCAGATCCCCTTCATCGGTGATCATTCCTTCTTCTTTGGCCTGGGCCGCCAACGCCGAGCCGGGCAACATGCGGATGCCCACCCTCAGGTTGGCCACCGCCGGGCTTACGGTCCGCAAGAAAGCCAGCTTCTCCTCCACGGTATCCCGGGTCTCTCCGGGCTCGCCGAAGCTCTGGGACATGGTGTAGTGGAGGTTTCCCTCCTCGCAGGTATGGCACACCTGTCGCAGCCGGTCCAACTGCTCGCCCATCGCAGCCTCTTCCCGGCCGTCGCCGCCCGAACCTTGCATAACCACCAGGGCGCAGCCGGCTTGCTTCATCAGCCCGACCAGCTCCGAGTCGCAGGTGTGGGGGGCAAAACAGGTGTTCCAGTTGAGCTTCAAATCGGCTTCTATCAGGGTCCGGCAAAAGGACTTAGCGTGGGCCAACGGGAGGTTGAACCCGTTGTCGATGAAGAAAATCTTGCGCAGCCCCAGGCGGTGCTCCAGATCCTTGACTTCCGCCACCACCTCGCCGATGGGCCGGATAACCCGCCACGCTCCTTCTTCCTGGGCCGCCGGGGTGCCCGCGGAGGGGTAGTGGTCCAGCTTGGTCAGCACCCCGATGCCGAATCCCGCTTGCCGGTACTTGGCCAAGTCCAGGTCTTCCAGCCGTGGCGGCTTCGTGAAGCTGGAGGAGGAGCGCACGCCGTTGAAGGTGATCTCGCCGTTCTCACGGTAGACCAGCCCCGGCAGGTCCTGGTAGGCCTCCGAAGCCTCCAGCCGGTCGGCCAGTTCGGCGAAGGTCTCACCGGCGTCGCCGACGATCCCCAGGTCCGGCTCCACGAAGGCGAAACACTCTCGGGGAAGAACACTGAACGCCGGACCGCCGCATATAATCGTGGCCCGGCTGACGGACCGGATCCGTTCGGTAACCTCTTTGGTCACCGGCAAGACCCATTGGGGATCCAAATAACTGCCGTTGTCCAGATTGCGAATCGACAGTCCCACCAGGTCGGGCTGGAACTCCTTCACCGTGGCCTCCACGTCGGCCAGGTAGTCGTCGGAGAACATCAAGTCCAGCACTTTGGTGGTGTGGCGGTCCGGGTCCAGGTGACCGGCCACGTACGCCAGGCCGATGGGAAGAGGCCGCGCTTCCAAGCGGCTCATATACCGGCCATGCCGGTTTGTGGCAATTAGAAGGACTCGCATATCCTCTCCGTCTAGGGCTGGAGTCAAAACGCCACCATTATCGCCGATGGTGTGATATTTGACAAACGCGGGGGCCCTCACCCAGCCCCGGCTGCGCCAGGGCATCCCTCTCCCATTGGGAGAGGGAACGAGGGTGAGGGAACGTTTCGCTCACTGATGCCAGCATCACCCTAGATGTTCGAGAGACCCTGGCCGGAGCCCAACGATTGTTGACATCCGGCAATGCCGGGCTTACAGTGTCACTTGCCCGGTCACTTGCCCGCTTCGAAGGCTCAGGGCAAGACTGCCGGTCCTGTTTGCGCCCCCTTCCGGCTTCCCTCGCGGAGGTTGCCGGTCCAATGATCAGAGCCCAGTCCGGGCGGGGCTTGGCCTGCCTCCTGGATTTTGGGCGCCCAAGGCCTTGCACGGGCGGGCGGTCAGGTGTCACTGCGGATTCGACGAACGGCAGAGTAGTTAGCCATTCCCCTAAGTCGTGGTGCGCGATGAGCGATGTTACCCAGGAGCGGCCAGGTCCGGCGCCAGAGCGCGCGGCGAGAGCCAATCCCACGGCCAAGCCGGCGGGTAAGGGGTTGCCCCGCCCGCTGAACGGCATTCGGGTCGTGGACTTTACTTGGGTCCGGGCCGGGCCCTGGGCTGCCCGCTGGCTGGCCGCCTTGGGCGCCGAGGTGATCAAAGTCGAGTGGCCCCTGAACCTGGACATTCTGCGGCAAAACCGCTTCACGGTGCCCACCGGGGTTGAGCCCGGCCCCAACTCCACCGGCCAGTTCGCCGATACCAACGTCAACAAGCGCGGCATCACCATCAACGTGCGCACCCCCAAGGGGCTGGAGCTGATCCGGCGCCTCATCTCCGTCTCCGACATCGTGATCGAGAACTTCAGCTCCAGGATCATGCAGGGATGGGGCCTGGGTTACGAGCAGATGAAACAGCGCCGGCCAGATATCGTCTACGTGTCCATGGCCGGCTTCGGCCAGACGGGCCCGCAACACGCATATGGCACGATGGGACCGTCGGCGCAGGCCCTTTCGGGTTTGACTTTTCTCTCCGGGCTTCCCGGCAAACCACCGGCCGGTTGGGGCTGGTCCTACCTGGACGATACGGGCGGCATGTACGGCGCCATGTGCGCGCTTACCGCCCTGCGGCACCGCAACGCCACCGGCCGGGGCCAGCACGTGGACCTGGCCCAGATGATCACCGGGGTCACCCTGACCGGCCCTGCCTTCCTGGACCGCACGGTCAACGGCCGCGAGTCGCGGCGGGAAGGGTATCCTCCCGGCAACCGGACCGTCTGGCCGGGCGCGCCCACCGTCAACAACTACCGCGGCCCCACCGTGGCGCCCCACAACGCCTATCGCACCAAGGGCGGGGGCTACAACGACTGGTGCGCCATCGTTTGCA
>CAJWBT010000301.1 GCA_913020235.1 uncultured Chloroflexota bacterium | reverse complement strand
TGTTGTAGTAGTCGATGCTGGCGGCCTTGGGCCACCGGCCCAGCCCGCTGATGGTTACCGTTTCCCCTCGCTCGGCATCGTGCAGGATGATGGGCGCCACCCCGCCGAAGCTCGTGTATTGGGGCAACGTCACGTTGATAGCGATACCGGCGGCTATCCCGGCGTCGGTGGCATTGCCACCTTGCTCCAGGATGCGGTAGCCCGCTGCCGTGGCCAGGTAATGTCCTGCCGAGACCATATGGGTGGTGCCGGTTATCAGCGGCCGATAACTTCTGATTCCCTTAGCCACAATACACCTCCTCTGCGGGTGCTCTTAGAATCCCCTCTACGCCATCGCCGCCGCGGCCCCAAGTCTTCCTCCCTGCCGGCCCTCTTTGATCCTTCGCCCCTCTCTTTGGGGGAGCCGAAGAACAGGGAAGCACCAGCCTTGGGTC
Source organism: uncultured Chloroflexota bacterium (assembly GCA_913020235.1). Next base: position 3,101 of record CAJWBT010000301.1, on the reverse strand, counting down.
TCGAAGCGGCTTGGCCTTGATGGACGAAATGATACCGGCGGCGTGCCCCAGTGTCAACGCAGGCCGGCCCCCGGCTTCCGGGTGCGCCCCCGACCCAGGACAAATGTGGTTCTGCCCTACACGAATCCGCGAAGCTCCACCGCCCTGGCCACCCGTTGCACGGCAATCTCGAAGGCTGCCTGCCGGTAGGTGATGCCATCGGCGGAAACCCGCTCCCGCACTTGATGGAACGCACCCGTTATGATCTTGCGCAGCTCTTCATTGACCCGTTCTTCCTCCCAGTGGAACTCTTGCAGGTTCTGCGTCCACTCGAAATAGGAGACGATGACACCCCCGGCGTTGACCAGGATGTCGGGCAGGACCACCACGCCGCGTTCGTTGAGGATGTTGTCCGCCTCCGCGGTCATGGGGCGGTTGGCCGCCTCCAGAATGTAGGATGCCTTCACCTGGGGAGCGTTTTCGGAGGTGATGACGTTGTCGATGGCGGCGGGGATCAGCACCTCGCAGTCCAGCTCCAGCAGCTCGGCGTTGGTGATACGCTCCACGCCGGGCAAATCCGTCACACCGGCGCCGGCCTGTTTGTGCCTCAACAGCTCGGTGACATCCAGCCCCTTTGGCGCGTAGACTCCGCCGTAAGCATCGCTCAACGCGATTATCTTGCAGCCCATGGCGTGAATCAGCCTGGCCGCCCAGGACCCAACGTTGCCGAACCCTTGCACCACCACCCTGGCGCCTGCGGTGTCCAGGCCGTAGTATTTGGCAGCCTCCTCCAGCACGTAGGCGACTCCGCGGCCAGTCGCCGGTTCCCTTCCCAGCGAGCCGCCGAGTTCCACGGGTTTGCCCGTGACAATGGCGGGGGAATGGCCGTGGAGCTGCCCGTAGGCATCCATCATCCAGGCCATGGTTTGAGCGTTGGTCCCCAAGTCCGGTGCGGGAATGTCGCGGTTGGGAGCCAGAAGGTGTTCGATGTTCTGGGTGTACCGGCGGGTAAGCCGGTTCAGCTCCCTGGTGCTCAGAATGCCGGGGTCGCACTGAACGCCGCCCTTGGCGCCACCGTAGGGAAGCCCAACCAGTGCCGTTTTCCAGGTCATCAGCGCGGCCAGGGCCCGCACCTCATCAAGGTCCGCCGCAAGGTGATACCGCACGCCTCCCTTATATGGGCCGCGGGCGCCGTTGTGCTGAACCCGGTAGCCGCTGAAAACCTCTATCCGCCCATCGTCCATCCGCACCGGGACCTGTACCTGAAGCTCGCGCCAGGGCCGCCGCAGCATATCGCGGATGCCACCGGCCAAATTGAGCCGCTCGGCAGCCTTATCGAAAAAGAGGTTCACCTGTTCGAAGGGTGTCATTGCCTCGTGGGGTCCCATTGGCGGGTCCTCCTCATGTGCGCGCTGGATAGCCCGGGGACGCAGATTCATACAAACTCAGGATAACCGAATCCGGCGTAAATGTCCGGCTCAGGCAGGTTGACGCCTGGTACCTACCGACCCTTGAATAGACAGCTAAACTTGATCGAAAGCTTGCTTGATGGACCAAATCCCCCTATATCCCCCTTTAGAAAGGGGGACTAAGGGGGATTTGCTCGTCGTAAGGTTTAGCAACTTGTTCAAGGATCAGTAGCATCGATGGTGCCTTCGCGCCGCGCGCCAAGTCCCGGCTTTCAGCAGCCGGGCTGTGATCGTCCTCTGGAAGCTGGATTCCTGCCCACCACCAACAAGAGGGAAGGCAAAACCAGCAGGGCCGCCCCCGCGGCCATGAGAATCATCATGGCGGTCATGATTCCATAGGTGGAGAACAAGGGCATGGGCGCAAAGCTCATCACCGCGAAACCGGCCACGCTGGACGCCGCGGAGCCGGCCAGGGCCACGCCCGTGCCGCCGGCGGCGGCCCGCAGGGCGGCAACCGGGTCCGGGTTCCGCCGCCATTCCTCTCGGAACCGCTGGGTCATGTGAATAGAGTAGTCGATACCCACGCCGATGGACACGGCGGCGACGGTGGCCGTAACGAAGTTCAAGTGGAAGCCGGCCAGGTACATGAAAGCGTAGAGCCAGGAGACCACCAGGCCGACTGGAATTATGGTCACCAGGGCAAACGAGAATGACCGCATCCAGAGGACCAGGATCACGAAGCAGGCCACCACCGCCAGGGGCAGGGAGGTGCTCAAGGCACGGGTGGTCGCTTGCAGCGTCGATTCCCGGGTGAAGGGGGAGCCGGCCATCCCGACGAAGGACACCGCGGGCAACTCCCGCAGGGGCGCGAGGTCCCTTTCCAGGGCCTCCCGGGCAATTCCCACGTTGGCCTGCTGCCTGGTACCCAAGATACCCAAGACGATAATAGTCCCCTGGTCTCGGTCCGTGGCGGGGCTATGGAAAAGGGTCTCCCGCACCTGGTCGGAGTCGTAGACCAACGTATCTGCGTCCAAGGGGACACCAGCCGCCGCCATGTAATCGTAGGCGGCCCGGACCTGGACCGGGGTGTCCGGGATATGGTCTCCGTCGGCGTCGGTGATGGCCACCCCGGTTCCGGCCAGTACCTGGGAGCGGGCGTACTCGTTGGTGGTGATGCGCGAGAGCAAGGTGAGGACCGTCCGGCGGTACAGCGACACTTCCCCGTCTTCAGTCCGCCCGAGCCTCTCGTTGTCGCCCAACCGGTCCAGCAGAGACTGGATCCCGGCCAACGACTCCCGTGCCGTCAGGTCCCCCTCAACGTACAGCACCGCCGGCTCGCCGGCCAGGGCCGGCGCGGTATGCTGGTCGAGCTTGTCGAGGCTGATTACGAAGTCCGAGCCGGCGTCGAAGAACTCTTTGACGTCCATCTCCGGCTCAAGCTGGAACGCGAGGTAGGTGGCGGCTACGGTCAGGATGGCGGTGGCGGGCAGGACGACCCGACGAAAACGGGCGAACAGGACCACCAGGCCGCCTATCATGTCTCGGGCCCGGAGGCCGTACCCGTTGCCGACCGGCGGCGTGCCCGTGACTTCGGTCGACGATATCACTTGGGGCCGGCTTCCGGCACGGGCTCCGGGCTCGACCGTAGCGCCGCCGGGGGGATTCGCGATGCGCAGACGCCGCTGGTCCAGCCGCATGATCACCAGGGGGAGG
>CAJWBT010000300.1 GCA_913020235.1 uncultured Chloroflexota bacterium | reverse complement strand
GGGTTGGGGTCGATGACCGGGGCGTCGGAGCCGAAGGCCACCGGCACGCCGGAACGGGCCAGGGCGCCGACCGGATAAAGGTGGTCCAGCAGTGACGGCTCCACTCGTTCCCGGTAGCGATCGCCGTTCCAGTAGACGAAGCCCGGCTGGGTCACCACCCAAGCCCGGCTTCCCCGCACTTGGGTCACCAGCTCGGGCGGGCACTCGGCGCAGTGCTCGATACGGTCCCGAAGCGCGAGGGCGGCAGCGGGAGAGTTCGCTGCCTCCGAAGCCCATCCACCTGCACTTGCCGGAGGCGGGTCGAAAGGGTTTTCCCGGAGCACCAGCGCCGCCGCGGCAACCGCCTCCTGCTCCACAGCGTGGATGGCCACGGGGAACCCGCCCTGATGCGCTACATCTACGATGCGGCGCAGGCCGGCAAGGTCGGGCTGGAGCGCCCCGGTGGTCAGGGTAAGCATCACCTTGGCGTGGCCCAGCCGAAGCTTTCGATCACCAAAGGCACCACCAGCACCGCCGGCCGGGCGCCGGCCTTCCGCCAGAAATTCGTTCAGGTGGGACGCCCCGGCCAGCATGGTGACCCGGCACTGCAACCGCCCAGACTCCTGTAAGCCGGCGAAGGACTCCCAACGGGCCAGGTCGTTATCCGGCCCGGCGTCCTGAACCGAGGTGATGCCGTAGCCGAGCAGCTTGCGGTTTAGCCGGACGATGCCTTCTTCGATCTGGGTGGCGTCCCGCAGGCTGCCCAGGCGCTGCCGCAGAAATCCCCCCAGCTCCAACAGCAACCCGGTCGGCTCTCCAGTGGCGCTGTCCCGGTCGATCACTCCCTCCGCCGGGTCGGGAGTATCCCGGTCGATCCCGGCCAGCCGCATCCCCCGGCTGTTCAGCACCGTGGCGTGGCCGCTCCGGTGGTCCAGCCGGACCGGATGATGGGGGACCGCCTCGTCCAGGTCCCGCCGGGTCGGGTGCCGCCCGTCAGCGAATGCCAGGTCGTCGTAGCCGAAACCGCGAATCCAGCGGCCAGGCGAGGTTTCCTTGGCCCGGCGGCGCAGTATGTCTCGCAACCCTTCGAGGGATGTGACGGCTTCCGGACCGCAGTCCAACCCCTGTAGGGAAGCGGCCATGGCCATCAAGTGGCAGTGAGCGTCCACGAAACCCGGAAGCAGGCTCATCCCCCTGCAGTCGATGGTGCGGGCGCCAGGCCCTGCGAGGGCCTCCAAATCCGCGAGGCTGCCGACGGCTGCGATGGTATCGCCGCGGACCGCCACGGCCTCCGCCCTGGGCTGTGCCGCCTCTAAGGTCACAACCCGGGCGTTCACCAGCAGAAGGCCGGGCGGTCCGGGAGACCGCCACCCACCGTTGCTGTGTTTTGGGAAATCAGACATAGGCTGCATCTGTGGGAAACACGCCGGGAGCCGGAAGCATTTGCATGCTAGCTCAATAATCGCGAGAGAAGACGGAGAGCGCCGGACCGTGCCCACTCCTGTTTGATTTCTCCGCGCCGGGTGTGACCTTCGGATTTGTGTTAGAAGTCACCGGATGTAGCTATCTGCGGATACCTACTTCACGGCGAGGATGAATTGACGCTTGAACGGCAACTGGGTCTCACCATCCATTCCGCAGGGATAGGCTTCACGGATGCGCGCCCCTGGCCAACGCTCCTTGAGCAATCCCGTTGCTATGCCTGGCCCGCAGCCCAAGCCGCAAATGACGCTCGGCGTTTCAAGGGGAATCCTGGTCAGCAGCTCCAGTGCCGGCCGGAGACGTTCACTTCCAAACCGCAGGTATTGGGTAGGGCTCCGGGTGGCTACGCTTCTCCTGGTTACGTCAGTTTGGACAAGGTGTTCACGGATATCAATAACCCCATGCGCGGTTCGTACATCTCGCATTCTACCTGTTGTCTTTCCGCTTTCGCAAAGATTCAGTACTCGAAGCGCTCCGCCATATTTACTTCATCATCTGGCTTGCCACAGAGAGTCACCACGAGAGCGGAAAGGGGCAACACACCGTGGTCTTGGATTTGCCTCAAAACCGTCATTCCGAGGAGCTAAGCGACAATGTCATTGGTACGAAAATGTCATGCGGAGCCAGCCGCAGCGGCGAAGCATCTGGGGCGGGGCGTCTCCTCCGCCTCCCCAGATCCCTCGTCCTTCCCGCGAAGGACTCGGGATGACAGGGCGGTGTCCATTTTCGTCGGCCGTGGTGCTGGTGGCAACCAGCATGAAAGATTCCCAGGCGCGAAGCGACAATGTCATTCCGAGGAGCTAAGCGACGAGGAATCTGGTGCGGGGTTCCTTCCTAGCAGCCTGGACCCACCACCCCAGACCCCTCGCTTCACTCGGGGTGACATATCCCGGGGTACTTTTGAGGCACCAAATGTAGTCTTGGCACTCACCGGGATCGGCAAGTCCTGTGTTGGGCGCCACTCTCAGGTTGATGGCCCTCGTCAGGCCTTTATGCTGACGTACCTAACAGAGTTTCTGCCTGACGCCCAGCTTCGGGTGCCACCCCGCCGATCCGGTGTATACTATCGCCCTGGCGCCAGCTTGATCTCAAAGGGAGCGGCTATGAAAGCGGTACAGATCACCGAGTTTGGTGGCCCCGAGATGCTGAAGTACCAGGACATTCCCGACCCGGCTCCCGGCGACGGGGAGGCGGTAGTAGAAATCCAGGCGGCAGGGGTCAACTTCACCGACGTTTACAGCCGGGCCGGCATCAACCCGGGGCCGCCGCTCCCGAGAACCATAGGAGTAGAGGGCGCGGGGGTGGTGCGGGCCGTTGGCCCCGGTGTCACCGATATCAGTGCCGGCGATCTGGTGGTCTACTGTAGCATCCCCGGCTCCTACGCCGAGCAGGCAGCGGTTCCTGCCTCCCGGCTCATCAAAATGCCCCAGGGACTGGATGCCCAGGCTGGAGCGGCGGCCATTCTGCAGGGGATGACCGCCCACTATCTGTGTCACAGCACCTACCCGGTGCAGCGCGGTGACCGGGTTCTGGTCCACGCCGGCGCCGGCGGCACGGGGCTGTTGCTCACCCAGATGATAAAGCGGCTGGGTGGCTATGTTCTCTCCACGGTCTCCACCGAGGCCAAGGCGGAGCTGTCCCGGGGGGCCGGCGCCGACCACGTCATCATCTACACCCAACAGGACTTCGCCGTGGAGGTCAAACAGGAGACCGCCGGAGAAGGTGTCCAGGCCGTGTACGACGGCGTGGGGCAGACCACGTTCGACAGGAGCATCAGCTGCTTGGCCCGCCGGGGCTACATGGTGCTGTACGGCCAGGCCAGCGGCCCGGTGCCTCCTCTGGACCCGAGGGCCCTGGGCAACGGCTCCCGGTTCCTCACCCGTCCCGGCCTGGGCGACTACACCGTAACCAGGGAGGAGCTGGAGAAGCGAGCCGGGGATGTGCTGCGCTGGGTGAGGTCCGGAGAACTGAAGCTGCGAGTCGAGCACGTGTTTCCCTTGTCGGATGCAGCCGAGGCCCACCGGCAGCTAGAGGGCCGGGCCACCACCGGCAAGCTGCTGCTCATTCCCTAGATTGTTGACCTATTC
>CAJWBT010000299.1 GCA_913020235.1 uncultured Chloroflexota bacterium | reverse complement strand
GACCAACTGGATGGGGGACGACGCCTGGCTGTGGCGCGAGTACGACCAGATACGCAGGTTTGTGTACATCGGAGACGTGATAAGGTTCAGCGGGCGCGTCGTTGACAAGTACACCTCTCCGGATTTGGGGTGCCTGGTGGACCTGGAGATGGACCTGACCAATCAGCGCGGGGAGGTGGTCGCGCCCTCCCGCGGCACCGTCATCCTGCCTTCCAGAGAGCACGGGCCGGTTCAGCTGCCCCGGGCCCCCAAAGAACTGGAAGGGGCCAGGGCGGGCGAGAAGTTCGCCCGAGCCCAAGAGTTCCTGACTCGCACCGGGTACGCCGCGCATCGGTAACCCGCACCTCGGGTTGCGCCCGAGAAACCATGGAGTTAGCCGGCGTGGCTACGACGCCACGCCACCTGGCAAGCAGCTTGGAGGAGTTTGGCTGTATATTCGTGCCTGAGCCGGTTTCGCGTGCTGGAGTATTGCCAGATGGCGGCGGGACCGTACTGCGGCAAGCTGCTCGCGGCAATGGGAGCGGAGGTGGTCAAGGCGGAGCCCCCGGCCGGTGACCCATCCCGCCACGAGGGCCCCTTCGTGGGGGAATCGCCGCATCCCGAAAAGAGCTGCCTGTTCCTCTATGTAAACGCCGGCAAGCTTGGCATTACCCTGAGCCTTGAAAACCCGAAGGCCCGGCGCATCTTCGAGCAGCTTATCGAGTCGGCGGATGTCTTGCTGGAAGACACCTCGCCCGGCACGCTTGACGCTCTGGGGCTGGGTTATGAGCGGCTGAGCCAAATCAACCGCCGCCTGGTGGTCACCTCCATCACACCCTTCGGCCAGACCGGCCCGTACCGCAACTATAAAGCCTATTCCCTCAATACCTACCACTCCGGGGGCGACGGCTACCTCCTCCAGAGTGGCCCGGAGTCCCTGAGCCGGCCACCCATGACGGCAGGCGGGCACATGGGTGACTTCGAGGCCGGCGGGAGCGCCGCTGTGGCCACCATCGCCGCCCTCTTCGCCAGACAGGCGACGGGGGAAGGGCAGCACGTGGATGTGTCGAAGCAAGAGGCCCTCCTGGCGTTGAACCGGGACATTGCAGCCCGGACTGCCAGCGGCGAAAATGAGGAGACCAGACTCACCAGGACCTACCCCTATGGTGGCATGATGCCCTGCAAGGACGGTTACGTTGTCCTCTCGGTGAACGAGACGCATCACTGGCAGACCCTGCTAAAGATCATGGGCAGACTCGACCTGGCCGAAGATGCCCGGTTCGAGACCCATGAGGCCCGGTCCCGGCACGGAGACGAGGCCAACCGGTATATTGCCCAATGGGCCGAGCAACATACGAAGAGCGAAATCTACCGCAGCGCCCTGGAGTTCGGCTGCCCTATCGGGTTTGTGGCGGCTGCGGATGAGGTGGTGAACTCCCCCCAGTTTGCTGCCCGGGGCCTGTTCCAAGAGATCCACCACCCCTCGGCGGGGACGGGAAAGTATGCGGCACTGCCGTTTGTGCTGGCGAGCGGACCGGGCCGGGCGTCGCAGCCGGCGCCGCTATTGGGTGAGCACAACCAGCTGTTGCTGGGTGAGAGGCTCGGATATCCCCGAAACGAGCTGGAGCTACTGCGCCAGGATGGGGCAATTTAGTGTACTGTTTGTCAGTAACTCTACATCGGCGAAGTTGTGGGACATTCCCTTCCCACGATCATCATGCCATTTGCGGCGCACTCGACCAGGTTGAAAGAAATGGGATCAGTACGTTCGTGGCTGAGGGCTTAGCTTCCAGCGAGGCTTAGAGGTTTAGCAGTGCACCAGTCCGCTCTGGACGGCATACGAGTGGTTGAATTCACCTGGGTAGCGGCGGGCCCCTACTCGGGTGGGTTGCTCGCAATGCTCGGCGCCGACGTCGTCAAGATAGAGAGCCGCCGCCGGTCTGACGGGATGCGAAGACGGCCCGCGTCCGGGGTAGAGGTAGCCGAGGGCGACCTGGATTCATCCCTGAGATTCAGCGCCCTGAACCTGAACAAAAGGAGCGTCAGCCTGGACTTGAGCAAGCCCAAGGGGCGTGCCGTGGCCAAGCAGCTCGCGGAGCAGGCCGACGTGGTGATCGAGAACTTTCGTCCCGGGGTCGCCAACCGCCTGGGGCTGGGCTATGAGGAACTCAGTGTGAAGAATCCGGGGCTGGTGATGGCCTCCATATCCGCCCGCGGCCAGAGCGGTCCGGATACGAAGCTGCCCGGATACGCCTCCATTTTCGCCGCCGTCGGCGGGGCCACTCACCTGAGCGGCTACCCGGACCAACGGCCCGCGGACCTGCGCATCCCCCTCGACTACGCTACCGCGACGATGGCCGCCATGGCGGTTATCGCGGCTCTTCTGGAGCGCCAGGACACCGGAAAGGGCCAGTATATCGACCTCGCCGCCTCTGACGTCGCCACGTGTTTTGTTGGAGACGCCATGTTGGATTACAGCCTGACCGGGCGGGTGCAGACCCGGCGCGGCAACCGGCACCCCTTCATGGCTCTCCACAACTGCTACCCGTGCCAGGGGCACGACAAATGGGTGAGCATCGCGGTGGCGACGGAAGACGAGTGGCAGGCTTTATGCCGGGCCATGGGCAACCCCGCCTGGACCAGGGACCCGAGCTTCCAGGACCTGCGCTCCCGCTGGCTCCAACATGAGGAGTTGGACCGCCACATGGCCGAGTGGACGCGGCAGCGGACCGCCAAGGAGGCGATGGACCTGCTCCAGTCGTACGGCGTTGCCGCCGTGCCCAGTTTCAGCATTCTGGAGCTGTGCGGCGACCCGCATATTCTGGAAAGGCAGGTCTTCGTTGAAGTGGACCATGCGGTGGTGGGAAAGCACACTGTAGAGGGCGCACCATGGAAACTCTCGCGGACACCTCCCCGGGTTCACTCGCCGGGCCCCATCCTGGGCGCGCACACCCGGCCCGTGCTCCGGGAGTGGCTGGGCTTAAGCGACGAAGAGATCGGTAACCTGACGGATGAGGACGTGCTGGTGTAGCGGGTCAAGACGCCTGGCCTATCCTCCTTCGCCCTAGGCCCTTTCCGAGGCGGGAACCGCAGCCGGGCGTACTGTCCGTCCGGTGCAACTGGTGGTCGGCTGCTCACGCTAGACTATGAATCCCCAGGTCTGAGGCCAGTACGCTTTGCGATGCGAGCCAGCATCCTGGGACCGATCTCTTCGTTATCGTGGAAAGCAAATACGAAGTCGGGCCAGCTTTCTCTGGAAAGGATACGGTGGGAACCCGACTGTCTCTTGATCGTCCAGCCTATCCTCAGAAGCGCCGCCAAGACTCTCCGGGCTCTGGTGCTGGACCACTGGCTCATGCGGCGTTGAATGAGATGCTCAGAAGGTCCGTCCCAGCTTCCCCATGTTCCACGCGCTCGGCCACCACGCGCAGCGCAAGTGCCTGAACTTTGGCCTTGGCTTTTTCCGGAGTCGGGCCATAGGCCATAACCCCAGGAAGCTCAATGACTTCCGCAATCCAGCGGCCATCTTGTTCTTGTTCGATCTCTATCGTGAAATTCATCGCGACCTCAGG